>JBBQIF010000226.1:0-5448 GCA_038324665.1 Bacteroidia bacterium | reverse complement strand
CGCTTAATCTTGCAATAGAATCATTGCCTGGACCGCCCGGCAAACGGGAAATGACCGTTGCTACTAAGTTAAATTGATATTCTTATAACTATTTCCTGTAATTAAACTTTTTTAATCGATTGATTATCAATATATCACCTGCTATTCGTTTTTTTTACTTGCATTTAATAGTCAAATATTTAGTTTTGTTAAAAATATTAAATAAACCTGCTTATTGAAATGAGAATTTACATTGGAAACTTAAATTACAGATTGCGTACTGAAGAATTGAAAGCTGCTTTCGAACCTTACGGAGAGGTAGTGGGTGCCAAGATTGTGCGTGACAAGGAAACTAACCGCAGTAAAGGTTTCGGTTTTATTGAAATGACCAGCGATGCTGATGGCGCAAAAGCCATTGAAAGCTTGAATGGGTCGGATCTGAGTGGCCGGAACATGATTGTGAGTGAAGCCAAACCCAGGGAAAATGATGGGGAAGGTTCGCCCCCACCTTCGCTTTCAGAGTGAAGGTTGATGCTGCAGTTCCTTTTTTTTATATTCCTTTTTTAATTTTAAAGGAATATTTTAGGGTATTTTTTTGAGGATATTGTAAATATTAAAATCAACTTATTTGATTAGGCAATTTATTTTTTAACTATGATTTTCCCGGAAATATAGCCTTTGTTATAAGCGGGTCCATATCCCGGCCAACCCATGACGCTTTTGTATAGATTAATGACAAGATATGAATTATGGTAAAGATCTGTTTCAACAGAGATAGCCTGTGGTGTATCCCTTCCATCATAATTATCCTTGCGGTAATGGTCATCAAAAATTATTAACGCATTTCTGTAATAAGTAACCTGGGATTGTCCTGCTATGATATTATAGGTTGAGCCGGGATACATTTTACCATCGTCTGATGTGATAATCGTCAATATGCTACTGTCAGTCATGGTAAATTTATACGTATAGTTAAAAAAATCGTAATCCACGGAACTCACTTTAACATAAAAATTCCTCACTTCATTATTGTTAATATACTTAAATGAAACGGTCTTATAAGCAGAATCAATAACTTCCTCCGGTGGCACATAGAGTCCTAATTTTATTGGAACAACATCCTTATTGCAAGAATAGAGCAGGAAAGAAAGGATAAACCAAACTAAAAATTTATAACGCATAATGAAGACCAAAGTTTAATTTTATAAGATTACTATTTAAATTATAGACGAAGGATGAATAGCTCATCATATCTGCTACAGTTTTCTTTGCATAAGTATCTCTATTGAAAAACCCTAAGTTCAGGTTAATTCCGGCAGATGCACTTAGAATTAATCTATCAAGGATAAAATGATAATTATGACCAAGTTTAAACCCAATATAACCTTGTGTTGAATTATAATTATTCTCATTTAAGACCTCATAATGATGGTAATTTAGCCTATTGTAGTTATTATCAATGGAATCATAGGCCCCAAAAATGAAGCCAGGACTCAGTGAAATATTGTTTTTGATTATCCCGCAATTCAACTCCCAGAAATTGCCCAGATTCGAGAAAGTACTATATCTGAAAAACTTCTTAAATGTAAATTCCAAAGATTTTGAGCTAAACTTTATCCTACCACTCCCATAATCCGATTTTAATTGCTTTCCATTAAATTCAACAGGGTAGGTGCCATTATCACTATTAAATTTATTTTGGAAAAAATTAAGTCTATAGAAATCTACATAGTTTTTCTCCCAACCAATTGAAAAGCCCAGATGAGTCCTTTTGTTAATGGTCCTTTCGAATTTTATCCTGTCAAAATATGTTTTACCCACTATACCAGGTTTCCTGTAATCCCAACCCGTCAATTTAACAGATTTTTCGAACCCTATAAAATTCTTTTTACCAATAAAACCACTATTTCTTTGGGCATTGGCAAGGAGAGAACTCAAACTGAATAGAACAATGATGTATTTTTTAAAATGTTTCAAAGATAATTACTGCGAATATATTCAAAAAGAATGTTTCATGGATACCCAAACGCTAATATTATTTCTCAAATATTTTAAAGAAGGCAGTAATGCCATTGATTATATCTGATGCAACGAGTGATGTTTTGGAATTTTTTGCAGCTTCAAAGTCACCTGCAAAGCCATGAAGATAAACACCTAAGCGTGCTGCTTTTCCCGGTTCATACCCTTGCGCACATAATGAAGTTATGATTCCGGTTAATACATCGCCGCTCCCTGCAGTTGCCATACCACTATTCCCTGTAGAATTAAAATAAGCATTCCCATCTGCAGTGGTGATTGATGAATAATGTCCCTTCAACACAATGGTCACTTTGTATTTTACAGAAAGATTAAGTTGGGTTTTAAACCTTTCCAAACCTGATGAATGTTGATGTGTTATGCGGTCGAATTCCCCAGGGTGAGGAGTTAATACCACATTTGAATCTAAGAGACGGAACCAATCTTTATGTTTGGCCAGAATATTCAACCCATCTGCATCAATCACTAATTTGCCTTTATAATTCAATAATAGCGCATTTAAAATTGAAATAGCTGGTTCTGATGTACCTATTCCCGGACCAAATCCAATGGCTTCGTATTTATCAAAATCAAGGTCATTTATTTCCGGTGGCGAAAGCACCATTGCCTCTGCCAAGTGGCTAAGTAGTGGAATTACTGCTTCTTCAGGAATCATCGCTGTTAACAGTCCGCAGCCTGTCCTTAATGCTGCTTTTGCAGATAATATGGATGCGCCTATTTTGCCTGCACTACCGGCAATGATGAGTGCATGGCCAAAAGTACCTTTATGTCCATTTTCAGGTCTCGGAATAATGATGTTTCGTATTTCATTTTCATCAAGGAAAATATAACCCTTCTGTTGCGCACTAAATGCTTTAGACAAACCAATATCCACACATTCAAAAGTACCTGTAAGTTCATTGTTTTCAGGAAATAAAAATGAAAACTTTGGTAATTGAATAGTTAATGTATAATCAGCCTTGACGGTATTTTCAATTAAACTATTATGCAATCCATCGGGCGACAAGCCAGAAGGAATGTCAATGGCTATTTTGAAATTGTTGGTGGCATTTATTGTCCTGATTAATTCTGCTCCAAGCCCTTCAATTGGTCGATTTACACCGATGCCATAGAGTGCATCTATAAAACAAATCTCTTCATTGAACACAATTTCCTTTACTTGTTCCTTTTTTTCAATTATTATTAAAGGAATAGCAAGTTCTTTTATTCGTTCTATATTCTGTAGGCATTCTACAGAGTAATTGCCGCTTAATAAAACAATTTGAACCACCTTATTAGCTTGAAACATTAAACGTGCAATAACCAATCCGTCGCCACCATTATTTCCAGGACCGCAAAAAACCATGAAAGAATGAAAATGAGGAAAACGCTCCAATATCCTTTCAAAAAGCCTATCCCCTGCCCTTTCCATCAACATCAGTGAACTGATAGGTTCATGTTCAATGGTGTATCGATCTGCTACTTTTATTTGTTGGGCATTCAGAATTTTCATGCTGGAACAAATATATACCTAAACCAGATAGGTTTACGATAAATCGAAAATCTAACAGTTTGGCATTAACTGCTCGCAAGAAGCGTTTTCTTCTAAAACCTATCTGCGATCAGTACACATTGAATAATTCCTATACGACATCGTCTCAAAAAAAATGCATCAGAAGATTACCTCTTTGAAAAAGTGCCAAATAAATGCCCATAACACTAATATAAATTTAATAATTGAAAGCATCTATTTGAAACTAATTCTTAGTCTTTTCTCACAACTTTACCTAAGCCATAAGAAGTACATTTTTCTTCCTTTGGATTACCTTCATAAGTAATAGTGGAAGTACCACTTGCCACTGCTTCAATTGAAGCCAGTGCATTTACTTCAGCATCGGCAGTTCCAGATGTCTTTATTACCACTGATGTGGCTTCAAACATTGATGCATCAAGACTCGAAGTACCGCTCGTAGTTGCAATCAATTGTTCAGCCCCTCCTAATAAGGTCATTTCAGAAGTTCCGCTTGTCTCAACAATAACTTTACCGCCCGAAATATTCGCGTTACATTCAGATGCACCACTGCAGCTAATCTTCATTTCTCGTTCATGGAAATCTTCAATGTCAGCTTCGACAATCCCGCTAATGTCTAATTCATCCAATGAAGGTGTTATTATTAATACCTCAACATGGTTGAATGTTTTAGATAAAAAATTATTTTTTAAGTGGACTTCAACTTTACCAAAATGTTCTTCTACTATCAAATCTCCCTTGTTGCCCATTCCTCTGGCTTTTATAATTGTTGTTGCTCCTTTCATGATTTTTACCCTCAAATTTGAAGATACTTTCAGTTTTTTTAAATCACCAACCGGATAATTGAAATCATAATCATTGGTATTCAATGAACTGCTATAACTGTGGCAATCCACACACTTAATGCCACTGGACTCCATGATATAAGAACTGCCATTCGTCAATCCCTCATGTTGAGAGGTATTGCTATTAATATCAATATTGGCATTGTCATCAATTCGGAATTTGGTACCAACCGGAAGCCTTAATATAAATGTAATATGCTGTTTACGGTAAACCTGACCATTATCAAGTGTAAAACTTTCAGGCAAAATGATGACACTGTCCCTTATTTGAAGATTATAAGTGCAATTAGAGGCATTGTTCTTTGCTTTTAAACTATTCTGTCCACATGCTTTAACGATTTGTATTAATTGCGGAAGACCATTTGTTTCCTCTATTTGCAAAGCAATATTATTTATTTTCAATGTGTCATTTTCAATGTAGAACCAATCGCTATCTGCCCGTTTATTTTCAGTATAAATAATAAAATTCTTAATGGAATCTAAAGCAATACTTTTCTCAACAGCTGAACTATTCTTAAAGTATGAAGCAGTCTTAAGTGCCGAAATTACCAATAACACGATGGTCAATAAAGCAATAGTGCCAATGGTTCGTGAAAGTAATCTTGTCTTTGCAAATGCCTTACCAGAGGTTAATAAAAGGCTGGCCCAATAAAAGAAAGCGAGGGTAAATGAAAAAAGACCAAAAATGATTACAACGTGGGCCAAAAGACGATCATTTGAGTTTTCAAAGAAATGAAATGACGCAAAATTATAGATCTCTACAGGATGTCCGTGGAGAATTATATTGCCTGTAATAGCAGCTATAGTAGCTATAAAAAAAGAGAGGGCAATAATCGCAATGATGATACCTAGAAACTTTCCGAATATATTTAAAACACCCATAATGATAAACCCAATGGCATCAAAAAAATTCCTTATGAAATTGGTGCCCCTTGACTTTAAATTACTACCGTTGAAATTTTCCTTTATTTTGCCAAATTCGCTCTCAACAGACTTTTGTATTGTATCAATATTGATTTTCTCTTTGCGCATGGCCAGTTTTTCAGCCGTTGTTCGAGCTACAGGGATAATAAGTAG
>JBBQIF010000225.1:0-5449 GCA_038324665.1 Bacteroidia bacterium | reverse complement strand
ATCGAGCTTCGCGCGCTCGACGGCGTGGTGGATCACATGCCCGGCGAGCGCCGCGCCGTGAGTGTTGTTGAAGGCGCCCCGATAGGCCTTGCCGATCGGGGTGCAATTATTTCCGGGATAAGACCGAAACTTTTTAAATCGCCAGGTGCTATCTGTTCTAGCAGGTTAGTGTCCAGGATTCTTTCTTTTCCTTGTGTTAGGAATCCTACCGATGAGTTATTTAACCTGCGTCCTATTAATTTCTCTATACCATTAAAGGCACCACCACAAATAAACAGGATATTACGGGTATCTATTTTAACAAATTTCTGATCGGGGTGTTTCCTGCCACCTTCAGGTGCAATATTAGCTACTGTGCCTTCCAGCAATTTAAGCAAGCCTTGCTGAACTCCTTCACCACTGACATCTCTGCTGATAGATGGATTGTCACCTTTTCGGGCAATTTTATCTATTTCATCAATATAAACAATACCTCTTTGTGTAGCATCCAGGTCGTAATCGGAAGCCTGGTAGAGCCTTGAAATTACACTTTCAACATCTTCGCCCACATAACCTGCTTCTGTCAAAACTGTAGCATCCGCAATGCAAAATGGCACCTTCAATACTTTGGCTAAAGTTCTAACCAATAAAGTTTTTCCTGTACCGGTTTCACCAACCAGTAATACGTTTGATTTTTCTATTTCTATACCCTCATTTTCGGGATTGTGCATTACCCTTTTATAGTGATTATACACCGCAACTGCCAACACTTTTTTGGCTTGATCTTGACCTATGACATATTCATCCAAGTGTTTTTTTATTTCAGTAGGTTTTGGCAGGTTGATTCTGAAATCCTGCACTTTACCACTTTTCTTTTTCGTAACACCGCCTAATTCAACATCTACTATTTTAGAGGCTTGCTCAACACATGCATCGCAAATATTAGCCTCAATGCCTGAAATAAGCATGGTAGCCTCTTCTTTTGGCTTGCCACAAAATGAACAAAAAGAGCCTGATTTTTTACCAGCCATTACTTAACTTTGTCTTTAGTGCGAATTAATATTTCATCTACCATACCATAAGCTTTTGCTTCTTCGGCAGTCATCCAGTAGTCCCTGTCACTGTCTTTTTCTACTTTTTCAAAAGTCTGCCCACTGTGCTGTGCTATTATATCGTACAATTCAGTTTTTAGTTTTGATATCTCTTTGTAGGTAATTTCTATTTCTGTAGCCTGGCCCTGAACGCCACCCAAAGGTTGGTGTATCATTACACGGCTGTGTTTCAGGGCGGTTCTTTTTCCATGTTCACCTGCACACATCAATACAGCTGCCATACTTGCAGCGATTCCTGTGCAAATGGTAGCAACATTACTGGTAATAAATTGCATGGTATCATATATGCCAAGACCGGCATAAACACTTCCACCCGGGCTGTTAATATAAATTTGTATATCCCTGTTTGGGTTCGTACTTTCAAGAAATAATAATTGACCCATTACAATATTGGCCACTTCATCATTGATGGGAACGCCGAGGAAAATAATCCTGTCCATCATCAATCTCGAAAAAATATCCATTGCCGCGATATTTAACGGCCTTTCCTCAATAATATTAGGAGTTAAGTTGGTGATTACTTGCGGTATAGCGTTATTAACATAACGGTCGAGGGTAATGCTATTAATACCTAAATGCCTTGTAGCATATTTCTGAAATTCATTCTGGTTGTTCATAATGGTATGCAAATAACAATATTAATGCTAAAATAGTTTTGTGACAAATAGGCGCAAACTGATGAATGCACCAATTATTTAGAATAAAGGGGTGTTAATGCAATTATTTCTTATACTCCAGTAAGCCTGCTTTCATAGCGATCAACAGAAGCCCCATTGAGTTTTTAACCTTTAATTTATTTAACATGTTCTGACGATGATTATCAACTGTCCGCTTACCCAATTCAAGCTTTTGGGCAATTTCTTCATTGGTCATTTCATTGGCAATACAAGTCAATATTTCTATTTCCCTTTTTGATAATCTATCGAGTAATTCGTTGCCATCCATTTGGTCAGAATTACTGATAAAGTTAGGGCCTTTCTTCTTGTTTGATTTTTCCGTCAGCTTTTTAAAGTATTGATTGGCTAAAAGGTGAGCAACTTCTGGGGAGAAAAAAGTCCCTCCATTCAGCATAATCTTTATGCCATTAAATAAATTCTCGGAAGAAATATTTTTTAAAGTATAACCTCTGGCACCTGCTTTAATCATATCATGAATATGGTTAATCTCATTATAATTCGAAATTCCCAGAATATTTATTTTCGGGTTAACTTCCATAAGGGCGGCACTTACAAGTGCGCCATCAAGGTCAATCAACTGGTAGTCCACCAGCGCAATCTTCATTTTTTCATTCTGTAGAAACGCCACAGCATCCTCTGTATTATCGGTGTCAAACACTTTAAAAACCATATCATCACATCCAATTTCCAACATGGTTTTAAGTCCGTCCCTAATCATCGGATGGTCATCTACAATTAATATTTTAACTAGTTTTTGCATGATTATATTTTGCTATATATTTAGGTCAAAGGTATGCTAATATTTAATACAACGCCCTTATCTTTTTCAGAAATAAATTCAACTTCTCCGTTTAAATATTTTACCCTTAAGTTTATGTTATCCAAACCGTTGCCTTTACGTTTATGGGTTGAATCGCCAAAACCAATCCCATCATCAATCATTGTAAGGGTCAATAATTTGGGTGTAACGTTAAAATCTATCTGGATATTTTTACATTTTGCATGTTTAATAGAATTATTCACAAATTCCTGAATGATTCTGTAAACGGACATGGCAATATTTGAATCCAGCTTCACCTTGCCATCAATTAGCTTAAGGTCGAAATGGATGCCGGTACTAAACTGGATTATATCTGCCAGCTGTTTGATAGAGTCTGAAATACCAAATTTCTCAACTGACCGTGGCATTAACTGAAAGCAAATATTTCTTATTTCATCCGCAACATTATCAATTAGGGATTCCGTTTTTTTCAATAAAACTGTTCTGAGTTTATCATCTTTTTGTTTCTGGATAGAATCAAAATAAAATTTAAGGGCAGATATCTGCTGTCCTATACTATCATGAAGATCTGAAGCCACACGATTTCGCTCCTCTTCCTGTGTTTTTATGATGGTGGCTATCCTTGCGGATTCCTGTTGAATTTTATAGGTTAAATCATGTATTTTAACCAATGAGTGGCATTTGTTATTATCAATTACGGAAACGTGGCACTCTACCATAATTTTCTTGTCTTGCGATGTATGGATTTCTGATTCGAAATCTATTGTTTTTTGATTTTTGTATAATGACTGTATGGTTTTATCAAAACTTTTAAACTTCAGAAAATTCGTCAGGTTTTTACCAATGATATCTTCTTTTTGCAATTCAAGCAAACAGATAAAACTTTCATTAAGGTCAATAATGACACCGGAATTATTGATAACAATCAAACTATCGGTAATAGAATGGAAAGCTGAGTTGAAAAAATCCCTTTTAATGGTTGCTTCTTCCAACTCTTCACCCAACATATTAATACCGGACATTACAGTATCCAAAGAGTCTAAGTTATCAGAAATTGTTAGTTTTTTAGAAAAGTCGCCATGTGAATAAGCCAGTAAGACATCCTCGAGTTGCATAAACCGCCCATCTAATTCAAAGTTATTTACGTCTTTCAATACAAAAATTTAGTTTTTTAATAAACAATTCAAAATGTAATCGATAATTTAACAAGTGGGCTTATAATACTGCTTACAAATCTTTTTTAAGCCATTCCAACGCTTCGGCCTGATTACTAAAGGCCTTAACTTTAATTGAGGTATTCGTGATTCTCATAAAGAAATTGATAAGCATTTTGCTAAAAAACGAGTTTTCAACGATTGCTACTGATTTTAGACCACTTGTGCCTTCTTCTGATGAAAAATAATCCCTTGCCGCTTTATCCATACTTACTACACCGCCATCTATTACCAAATTGGGTAAGATTTTACCTTTTAGCAGCTTTAATCTTTCACTAACAATACTTTTAGCATCCCCTAAGGTAATTTTTAAACCTGCTTTATAATTAGCAAACAGGATTTCATCTTTAATCTCCATTCTAATCTGTTGGTTTTCAAAAATATCCATAGGTTTTATCATTTTGAGGTTCAGCTGTGAGGAATGCAAATATAGCAATAAAATGAATTTTTAAGTCGTTTTGAAAATTTCTTAACCAACACTTATTCACTTTAATGGAATTTTCCCAATAACATCTTATTAACAATTAGGTAAACGCAAATACACGAAACCTAAAATAATGTACAAATAATTTGAAAGACGTTTATAAAAATAAGTAAATCAATGATATACATATTATCGGACAAAAATTGCTAGTATTTTAATACTATATAAAAGTCTGAAATAATACCATCATTTTCAACTAAAAATAGACGTTTTTGTCATAAAATATATGTTATTTATTGAACTAAAACTGAATAATAGCAACGATTGGCAGAATTTAAAATCTTTTTTAAAGCATAATTTGTTTGTTTTCATATTCTTAGCGTAAAGCAACCCCAAAACATGGTATATAAGTACTAAAAAAAGCCTTCAAATGTTTTTTTTATTCATTTTAATGGTGCAACTTTGTACCAATAAACAATTATCCATAAGTTATGTACAATTTTCTAAATACTATTAATGATGTCATTACCGATGGTAAAAACTTTGGGATATTACATTTAAATGTCTCCAATGAAACACTGACTGGTAACACCTTGCAAATCAATAATGAAGAGCTCGTTAATTTTAGCTCTTGTAGTTACCTTGGATTAGAATTTGACCCCCGTTTAAAGGCAGGCGCTATCAAAGCTTTAGATGGATACGGGACCCAGTTTTCGGCATCAAGGGCGTATTTGTCTTCTATACATTATCAACAACTGGAGGGCAAATTAAATCAACTATTTGGTGGATATTGTGTGGTTACACCTACAACTACCCTTGGTCACATTTCAACAATACCGGTAATAATTTCAGAAAAGGATGCCGTTATCCTGGACCATCAGGTGCACAGTTCAATACAAACAGCTACTTCTCTTTTAAAACCAAAAGGAATACATATCGAATTGTTAAGGCATAACAGAATGGATTTGCTTGAAGAAAGGATTATCGAATTGAGCAAGAAGTACGAAAAGGTATGGTACATGGCAGATGGTATATATTCTATGTATGGAGATGGAACTCCGGTTGATAAAGTATATGAATTACTTGACAAACATGTAAAATTCCATTTTTACGTGGATGATGCACATGGCATGAGTTGCTTTGGCAAGAACGGAAGGGGATTTGTGCTCCAGAATCAAGAATTACACCAAAAGATGGTTCTAACTACTAGTCTTAACAAAGCCTTTGCGAGTGGTGGTGGTGCAATGGTATTTCCAAATGAA
>JBBQIF010000224.1:0-5490 GCA_038324665.1 Bacteroidia bacterium | reverse complement strand
ACGCTATTAAAAAAATATTGCCTCCCGGATCAATACCCCTTAATAAACCTGACCCGCAATTTATTACCCAAGCTAAGGCACTGGTAAATGAAACACATAATAATCCTACGTCTGCCAAACCTGATAATTATCTTATCTGGGCTATTTTATCTACGCTTTTATGTTGTTTGCCATTGGGTATTTACGCCATTGTCCTGTCAACAAAAGTGGATGGTTTTTATGCGGCCAAACAATATAATGAAGCAAAAGAAGCGGCAGAGAAAGCTAAACAATGGGCTATTTATTCTGCAATTGCCGGAATTGTATTATGGCTGATAGTATTGGCTAACGGAGGTTTAGAATGATAACCTTAAGTCGTGATTTAAGAATTGCCCTCGCTCTTCTTGTTGCGGCAAGTGTATTATTTATACTCTATTCTTTCGACCCGTTACAAAGCACTTTTTATCCTATTTGTGTATTTAAAAAATTTACCGGTTATGATTGTCCCGGTTGCGGCAGTGCACGGTCTTTGCATGCACTATTAAATGGAAATATTTTAATGGCTGCGGATTATAATCTTCTTCTTTTGATTCTTTTGCCTGTGATAATTGCTGGGTTATTAAATTTTTTAAATAAAAACGACAATAAATTATGGACCCTGGTGAACAAGCCTGTTTTTTTCCTTGTTATTATTTGTATTTATTGGATAATGCGCAATATAGACCTATACCCCTTCACCTATCTTAATTCAGGTAGGTAATCATTAACATTACCCCTTCACATTTTCCAAAAACATTTCAATCTGCAGTAAATGATGATTACCATGCCATGCATACATCCCGGTAACATGCGCCAGTGAATAGGTTCTCTGGTACTCGGGGTGCATATAACACTTATTGAAATCATCAATATGCATACTCCTTAATAAGATAATCCAACGCTGATGCAAGCCTTTGATAATGGCAAGCGATGATTCCACATCCCCTTGTTCACTATCTGCAGTATTAGCCCAGTCATTCTGGCTATAAGGTTTAATGGTTGGTGTACCTTCCGTTAAAGTTAATTTAAATCTGGTAAAAGCCTGCATGTGGCTGTCTGCAATATGGTGGATTACCTGCTTCAGTTGCCACCCTCCTGTTCTGTAAGGTTGTTCCAATAATTCGGGGGTTAGCTGCGCCATCACCCTTTCCAGATTGCCAGGAAATTTTTCTATTCTTTCAATTTGTTCTGTAAGATATTCAAGGGTAAATTCTGTTGGTGGCTGAAAGGTGCCATCTGCTTTTGCAATTTCTTCTTCTGTATATTTTGACATAAATTATTTGGTTAAATCATTCTCTTTTATATATAAACATGCGTCTGAATAGAAAGGTTGCAGACAAGGCTTGTGAAGTCCTAAAAAACGGAGTTTACAAATGTAATCGAGTATTTTTAGGACAAACATAACACAGTCAGCGGACTTTCTATTTAGATTCTAATTAAAGTTAATTTCTGCACTGTCACCTAAATTCAAGCTATGAACAGTTCCTTGCAAATAAGCATCATTTCCTATCAGGGAATTACTTAACACTGCATTATAAAGTTCTGCAAATGGGCCAATAATGGATTCCTTGATAATAGATGATTCTACCAAGGCATTTTCACCAATACTTACATTGGGCCCTATAATACTGTTCTTCACCTTGCTGCCAATCCCAATATACACAGGCGGAATGATGATACTATTTTCTATCAGGTCAGGATTCACAGTAAGAAAATTTCCTCTTTTTAGCAACAGCTCATTGGTTTGTAGTAAGATTTCTTTTTTACCACAGTCGAACCACGAATCCACATTAATCACTTCAAAATTAGTTCCTTTGGTCACCATGCACATTAGCGCATCTGTTAAGTGGAATTCATTCTGGGTCTTAATATTATTTTCAATATTATAGATGATACACTCCATCATCTGTTTGGTTTCTATTATCTTGTAAATTCCCACCAAGGCTAAGTTTGATTTCGGAATCGCGGGCTTTTCTACCAATTTAACTATTTTGCCTTGTTCATTCATTTCCGCAACCCCAAATTGGCGTGGATCGTCCACTTTTTTTACACCTAAAACCGAAACTGGCGATTGAATAATTTTATTCCAATC
This sequence comes from Bacteroidia bacterium, assembly GCA_038324665.1. Classification (GTDB taxonomy): domain Bacteria; phylum Bacteroidota; class Bacteroidia; order NS11-12g; family UBA955; genus JABMMZ01. Next base: position 3,380 of record JBBQIF010000224.1, on the reverse strand, counting down.
CACCTCGCAAATGGTATCGCCAAAAATAATGAGTATCGGTTCGTCGGCAATCGCTTCTTTGGCCAACATAATGGCGTGGCCGGTACCCCTACCAGTAGTTTGAATAACAAACTTTGCATTTATTTCTGTGTAATTTCTTGAAATATATTCTTCAATTTTATCGCCGAGGTAACCAATAATGAACACGAAATCTGTAATGCCATTCACTACCAGTTGGTCCACTATATGAGCGAGTATCGGTTTACCAGCCACCGGAATAAGCGACTTGGGTTGTGTATGGGTATGCGGCCTTAGTCTGGTACCAATGCCTGCTACGGGAATTATTGCCTTCATTTATATTTGCTGTATAAGTTCAAAATTAAATAAATAGGTTGGAAAATGAAGCATACTTCATGTTATTTTTCCATTATCCTTGTCGGGAATTAAGATTTAATCATCGAATACTACTGAAACCTCGTCAAGATTATTTTTCTTTGCATAGAATAATCTTCTCATGCAAAATACATTACTTCAGATTAATGGTGTCTCCAAATTTTTTAAGGATAAGGTAGCACTTAGAAATGTTTCCATCGATATTCCAAAAGGCAGTATATACGGCCTTTTAGGACCAAACGGGGCGGGCAAAACCACCCTCATCAGAATTATCAATCAGATTACCGAGGCCGATGAAGGCACAGTGCTTTTAAATGGTGAGCCATTGAACAGTTCGCATATAAGGCAAATTGGCTACCTGCCGGAAGAAAGAGGCCTCTATAAAAAGATAAAGGTCATCAAGCAACTGGAATACTTTGCTAAATTAAGAGGACTTTCAAGCGCCGAAGCCTCACAAAAAGCTGTTGAATGGTTGAAGGCTATGGAATTATTTGATGAAAGGAACAAGAAAATTGAGGAATTGAGCAAGGGCATGCAACAAAAAATTCAGTTTATTGTATCCGTCATCCATTCACCCAAATTATTGATACTCGATGAACCTTTTAGCGGATTCGACCCTGTGAATGCGGAACTTTTAACCCAAAAAATACTGGAACTAAGGAATAACGGTGCTACTATTTTATACTCCACCCACCGCATGGAAAGTGTAGAGAAACTTTGCGATTCAATGGCATTGATTCACCAAGCTGAAAAAATACTGGATGGCACTGTAGCCGAAATAAAACACAAATTCAAATCAGATCTTTTTGAATTAACGGTTGCCGGCAACTATACCCCTGCTTTCAGTCAAATAGAGGTACTTGGTAAAAAGCCTACCGATGCAGGTTATCAGCAATACACAATCAAACTCAATGGCGTAAGCAATAATGATTGCCTCAAGGATGTTTTGAACCAATCAGAAATAATCCATTTCAGCGAGCGCATACCGAGTATCAATGATATCTTTATACAGTTAGTATCTAAAAAGCCACAAACCCAACATGCATAATATTTTACTCATTTTAAAACACGAATACCTTACCAGGGTAAGCAAAAAATCCTTTATCATCATGACCTTGTTGGGGCCTTTGCTCATTGGTTTATTTTACGGCACCATCGCATTAATCTCCATCTCCCAGTTCAACGATGACAAAACGGATAATGTAGCCATTTACGATCCCATGCACGCATTAAACAATGATACCATCGTTTCCAAATCCTACAAATTTAGCTATGTGAGTGATATTGCCTCCACTAAGGAAGCCATTGAGAAAGAAGCGCTTTCTGCCATGCTCATTATCTACAACAAAAAAGGCGACAGCATTGAACTCATCGCCAAGAAGAGTTTCTCCATTACCGATAAGCAGACACTACAGGGATTAATCTCCGAAAAACTTTTTCAGAATAATTTAAAGCGCAATGGCTTATCCAAAAAACACCTCGACAGCATGCGTGTAAATATTAAATTGACAGATAACCTCCTTTCCGGCAAAAGCAGTAGCAGCGAAATAAAATCGGTAGTAGGTTATGTAGGCGCCATGGTTATTTATATGTTTATTTTCCTTTATGGGGTGATGATTATGCGTGGTGTTACCGAAGAAAAAAACAATCGCATCGTAGAAATTATTATCTCCTCAGTAAAACCCTTCCAGTTAATGATGGGCAAAATATTAGGCGTGGCCATGGTGGGCCTTACCCAGTTTTTAGCTTGGATATCACTTTCTGCCATCCTCGTTCTAGTCTTGAGCATAGCCTTTGGATTCCAGCAAATGGATACTGCAAATATGGCAACAATGGCGGCACAAGTACCTACCGGCGACAATGAATTTGTAACAGAAATACTCACCCAACTTAATAGTCTGGATTATTTTAAACTATTAACAGGCTTTGTCATCTTCTTTTTTGGCGGCTTCCTCTTATACAGCGCTCTATTTGCCGCTATTGGCAGCGCGGTGGACAGCGATACCGAAACCCAGCAATTCATGTTCCCGGTTTCCATGCCATTAATATTTGGGCTAATTATTGCGCAAGTATCGGTTATCAAAGACCCCAACAGCTCTTTGGCTTATTGGTGCAGTATGGTGCCTTTTACATCTCCAGTAGTGATGATGGTGCGCTTGCCTTTCGATGTCTCATGGGCCGAGATTATCATGTCCGCACTTATATTATTCACCACCTTTATGGTTATTGTTTGGTTAGCTGCAAAAATATACCGCATAGGCATCCTTAGCTATGGACAAAAAGCGAGTTGGAAGCAGATGTTTAAGTGGATGATGACGAAGTAGGGCTCCCTATTTTTAGTGGTTCGCAAGAATGAACAAACTAAGGATCAAAAGTAACTGCAGCCTTGCCTTTTACGTGAAATTGGCAAGCTAAGCCGCATAAAACCAACGACCCAGCTGCATACGTTTATAGCGAATTTAGGGAAGGGAGAAATAAGTTGTTTTTTGGGGTTGGAGGGGGTATGTTTGTGCAATAGAAAAATAAAACGAAGTAAAACTTCGACAAGGCAACTAAAAATGGGTGGCTTGGCGAAATAAAACTTCGACTATATACAAGTTATAAGCAAGCCTAAAAGACCGACAGTGCAACCATAAACAGACGACTAAAACTAAAACGAATTAACAAAGACAAACCATTTTGACAGGTGACCAACATACAGACCATATCATAAACGGACAACGAGTAAGCCGACACTCATTGCCGACCCTTCTGTATTTTTTATTTTCCCCACCGCACATTTTTTTAATTCAATTTTATTGCCACCTCACAAATGGCACATTTGGTTTTGCCCGACACAAAAGCCAACGCTTCGCAAAACCAAAAGAGCCATTTTTTGCCAACGCACCGACAAACAAAATTGTAACTTGCGACTGCAAAACGAGAAGAAAAAACAAATGACTTTAGACCAATACATAGACAACATAAATCAACGCTTTAAACTTGGAAATGCCACCGAGCATACTTTT
>JBBQIF010000223.1:0-5514 GCA_038324665.1 Bacteroidia bacterium | reverse complement strand
AATATTTGCTGGAAAATGTGCATAGATAAGTGCAATGGCATCGAATTGTCTCTCTTGGTAATTCAAAGACTGCAATTCGCCAACGCTATACTCGATTTTTACCTTATTGGCATCTGCAAGTCGTAGGGCTTTCTTTTTCCCTTCTGCGCTTATATCAAATGCTGAAACAGTCCATCCAAGTTTGGCGGCATACACAGCATTGCGCCCTTCGCCTTCTGCCGGGAAGAGTATGTTGCCTATATCCAACTTCTCTAATTGTGCTTTAAGGTAGTTGTTAGGTTGTTCGCCATAGGCAAACGCTTCTTTACTAAACCTTTCGTTCCATCTATCTGTCCATGGGTCTTTCATTTTAATGAAGGCTAATTTATCTTTATAAAACAATGCCTACTTTTTTAACTCCAGGGGGATGCATTTACCTCCAATAAAATCGATGGTATCGCTCCAGATCACATTACTGTTATTGTCTTTTATTTCATAGAAATGAGAAACCACTTTTTTATTTTCCTGGTTCCTTGAAATGGATAATGCATTTCTATCAAAGCAATCAGGTGCACTGGCCCAATGAAGGCTCGTAGATTTAGTGTAAATCAATTGATTGTCAAGATAATAATTCAAATCGGTAGCGCTTTTTGCAATTATGGAGTCGGATGTACTTTTGTTATACCAAAATACTATGGCACCTGTATATTGGCAACAATCACACCCATCAGAGGCCTTTTTATCATAATTGGTCGCATCTTGGTCCTTGCAGCCTGTTTTTTTACCACAATTCAAATTCAGGAACAGCAATGGCAACAATAAAATCAGGAAATTGTTTTTTTTCATATTCTGTTAAAATAAAAATCAAAGATATAACATTTGACCCTTTTTTAATGATAATATATTAAAGGCAATTGAGTAATAATCTAATTTTAATACTAGTACTTTAAAGCCTTTTGAGTAAGAATTATGAATGGGCACAAATACAATATATTAAATGATGATTAGATTTAAAGTTATAAATGTTTTGATCACTATTTCTTTTTTCTCAACAGTAACTTCAGGTTTCCATTTGCTTCTTCCAACAATGTCATTTCTATATCAATAGCATCATCCTGAAACCAATTTTGGCCAGTGGTTTCATAATCAATAAGCTTGTTGTTACTGAAATAATAACAACCGTGAAAAGTAATTTCGGTCTTTGGATAATCCTGTTTATTCGTTGTATCTGTCCAATCAAAAGATTCAAAGGTTTCGTCTATATAAATCAATTTTTCATCTTCAAAATAGTAATTGTAAATCCGTATTCCCATTGAGATCCCTATCCACATTGTCATTTTGTGGATATGGCCATCTTTAAAAAAGCCGGTTAACGACCCACCGCCATCGCTTGCCTGCTCCATAAATTCATCGTTTTCTAAAACCAGAGAATCATAAGAATTATTTTGATCAATATTGGCTACTTTCTCCATTATTTCAGGCTGTTTAACTTCTACGATATTTCCACCCTTAAAATGGATCCGGCGCAGGATGCTGCCATCTGCGTTCCACTCGGTCCATGTACCATCATTTACACCCTTAATAAAAGCACCTTCAAACTTTATTTTCCCTGTATTGTACCATTCTTTCCAAAGACCAGTTGCCAATCCCTTTTTATATTTTTCAATGGCAATGGTCTTTCCATTATCCGCTTTTTTAATGGCTATTCCTGTGTATAAAGTGTCTTTGAAATAAACAAGGTCCCCTTTCCTTATATACTCTTTTTTCAGAATGGTATCCTGAGCATTGATTTTAAAGGTACTGATTAAACCAAAGACAATTAGGACAAATTTTAGATTTTTATGCATTGTAATCCTATGGTGATTTCACCAAATGTTTCCTTAAAATAAATCCAAACATGCATGAACCGCAATCATGGAGCAGCACCTTATTGCTTAAGGCACAATAATATTTTCCTAAATTAGCAATATCAGTATTGACCCCCTTTTTATATTTTAAAAGCAGTCTCAATTCAGATACATCCTCCGCTGAAATAGACTTGGAAGAAAGCCAGTCATTGCGCTCATTCCTTAGTACAATATGGTAAGCGGAGCCTTCCTTTATCAGCATAAAATATCCCTTTTCCTTTGCCCAGGCGCCTCCCGGCAAATAATAGATATGTGTTGTATCTCCATCGCGCATCAAGTCCAAAAGTGAGGTAGTATCTTTAAAAGCATTATAGATATTTTCTACATTAAATTGCACGGAAGCTTGCTGCTTCAAATCAATATCCTTGCTTACGCTCCTGTTAAAAACGGATTGAAGTACAATGTGATAAGTTCCCTCCTTTAGGCCTTTGAAGGTTGCCCCTTTCATTGCATCAAAAGATATTTCTATGTTTGTGTCCTTGCTCCTTATAGTAAGATTGTTCCATAATGCTGCATAATCCTTGCTTCCTTTTACTGTAATTTTTATCTGCCCGTTGGCACTACTAAAAAAAAGAAATGCAAACGAAATGAGAAGAGATTGACTAAATTTTAATGACATATATTTTTGGCTTTTCTTTGTTGGTTTTGGTTTAAATGTTTGTAGTAGTGTTTGACTTTAATTCAGTACCACATTTAACGGCATAAAGGTAAGGATTTAAACTATAAAAGCAATGATATCACCTATCTCACTTCATTGTCAACCTGGTTTTCAAGTTCAATAAAATCAGCAAGCATTGTGAAAAAAATGGAAGAATCTTCTTTTGAGGGAAATTATTGTATAATTGTAATAAGATACATCATTATGCCTGTTTATTTTACCCCTGATTACCTCAAGTTTTTTATGGAACTTGCTGCTAACAATAATAAAGAGTGGTTCGATAAAAACCGCGACCGATATAAAAAAAGTGTCAAAGATCCCTTTGAAAAATTTGTTTTAGCCCTTGTTAAGGAATTAAAGAAAACAGAAGATATTATGGAAGGCAAACCGGGTGATTTTATTTTCAGAATCAACAGAGATATTCGTTTCAGTAAGGACAAAATCCCTTATAAAACCCAAATGAGTGCGGCCATTAGCAAAGGCGGAAAAAAGGACATGGTTAACATAGGGGTGTATTTTGAACTAGGTCCTGAACATGTTGGTATTTATACCGGAATGTATATGCCAGATAAAGAACAGATAGACAGAATCAGAAGACATATTGCGAAAAATGCTAAAAAGTTTGATGCGTTGCTGAAAGATAAAAACTTTAAGGCCACTTTTGGTGAAGTAAAAGGTGAAAAGGCCAAACTATTAGCGCCCGATCTAAAGGCAGAAGCAGCAAAACAACCTCTTATCTATAATAAGCAGTTTTATCTTCAGCATAATGCAGATGCAGATATCATAATAGAAAAAGATGTGTTGAAATATATAACGGATAAATATAAGCACGCCAAAGCATTCAACGAATTTTTAAAGCAAGTCTTATAATTCTTTTCTCAACCTTGCTACTGGAATATTCAGTTGCTCCCTATATTTAGCCACCGTTCTGCGCGCAATAATATAGCCTTTCTCTTTTAGCAGTTCCATCAATGCCTCATCAGTCAATGGTTTCTTCTTGCTTTCCTCTCCTATTGCATCACCCAGAATTTTCTTCACTTCCTTATTGCTCACTTCTTCTCCACTATCATTTGTGATACCCTCACTGAAGAAATATTTTAAAGGGAAAATTCCAAAATCGGTTTGAACATATTTACTATTTGCAACCCTCGAAATAGTGGAAATATCCATGCTTATCTTATCTGCAATGTCTTTCAAAATCATGGGTTTAAGTGATGTTTCATCACCATCCAGAAAAAATTCGCGTTGCGCTGCCACAATAGCCCTCATCGTAAGTTGCAATGTTTGCTGTCTTTGCTTAACACTGTCTATGAACCATTTTGCACCATCTAGTTTTTGCTTGATATATTGCACAGTATCCTTAAGGTTTTTATCCTTACCAGCATCTTTTTCGTAAGCTTGCAAAGTTTCGCTGTAAGAATGGCTCAGTTTCAATTCAGGGGCGTTTCGGGAATTCAATATTACGTTCAGTTGCCCCTCATCATTCAAGACGGTAAAATCAGGGATAATGTATTGCGATTTACTATTTGATTGCGACTGACCGGGTTTTGGATTCAGTTTAGTAATTTCCACTAAAGCCAGCTTTAATTCCTCATCATCGATCTTTAAAGCATGCATAATCTTATCGTAATGCTTCTTAACGAAAGCCTCCATGTGCTCTGATAATATCTTTTCAGCCAAGTCCAACGCTTTATTTCCCCCGTAATCCTTTTTATAAAGTTGGAGCAATAAACATTCCTGCAAATCGCGAGCACCGATTCCCGGTGGGTCGAAGTTCTGTATTTTGGTCAAAACCCTTTCAAGGTGGTCTTCAGTCGTATTGATATTTTCTGTAAATGCCAAATCATTTACAATTGCCGCAAGGTCCCTCCTTAGGTAACCGTCCTCCTCAATATTTCCCACAATATGCAATGCCAACTGCAAATCTTCACCTTCTTCGAAATTGGATTGCGTCTGTTCCACCAGAAAATCATAAAAACTCTGCTGGTAGGCAATAGGAATTTCCTTTTGTTCCTCATCTCCATAATCATCTGTCATTCGGAAACTTGCACCCTGTTCATCACCAGATAAAAATTCAGTTACATTAAACTCGTCGCTTTCATAAGAATCGGTACTATTAAAATCATCGTTTAGAGAATCCTCATTGCTAAATTCATCGCGCTTTGTATCACTTGTTACCGGTAGCGGGCTTTCGTTCTCGTCCTCCCCTTTTTCTAATGCCGGATTATCGAGTAATTCCTGATCCACGCGTTCTTCAAAATCAGCAGTGGTCATCTGCAATAATTTAATAAACTGTATTTGTTGGGGAGACAGTTTTTGAAGTAGTTTTTGACTAAGTGTTTGTTTTAACATAAAAATAGAGATTTTAGTCCGCCAATCAGAATTATATGTGCAAAGTAAACTAATTTTGCGCTTTATTTTACAATCAATTTTTAATAAAATACAATGGTTTACATAAAACAATTAGCGGAATTTGAAGCAAAGGAAGTCACCTTGAAAGGATGGGTTGCCAATAGGAGGGATAGTAAGGGGCTGGTATTTATCAATCTGCGTGATGGAAGCGGAGTTTGCCAATGTGTGGCAGATGAAAGTAAAATTACTTCCGATGAATTCGACCAAGCGGGTAAATTAAGCCTTGAAAGTTCTGTTGAAATTACAGGAACAGTGGTAAAAGATGAGCGACAACTGGGTGGATTCGAATTGCAGGTGACAGGATTAAAAACCATACAAGTTGCTGAAGAATTTCCTATCGCTAAAAAAGAACACGGTATAGAATTTTTAATGGATAAGAGGCATTTATGGTTGCGCAGCCAAAGGCAATGGGCCATTTTAAAGATTAGAAATACAATTATTTTCAGTATCCATAATTTTTTTCAGAAGGAGGGTTTTATGCAAATGGATGCCCCCATTTTTACCGGAAATGCCTGTGAGGGAACTTCTAATTTATTTGAAACAGATTTTTATGGAGAC
>JBBQIF010000222.1:0-5591 GCA_038324665.1 Bacteroidia bacterium | reverse complement strand
TTGGTGTTACACCCACCCAGTACAGGCGCATCTGCCAGTTTCAAGGTTCGTTTTTACAACTGCGGTCAAAGGAATTTGACAAGATCTCTGATGTGGCTTTTGACAATGGTTTTGCCGATCAGAGTCATTTCACCCGCACATTTAAAGAGTTTACCCAAACAACACCGAAAGATTACCTGCAAAATGGATTATTGGAAAAAAAACCATAGTGTCGTTTTTATTCTATCCTATGGTTTTAAGCTAAGCTAGTTTTGCAATCAATATAAAGGAAAGAAAAATGAAAAAACAAATTACACCCTGTCTGTGGTACAATGCACAGGCAAAAGAAGCGGCTGAATTGTATTGCTCCGCCTTTACCAATTCCAAGATTACATCACAATCACCCATAGTCATAGAGATAGAAGTTTGGAGCCATAAATTTATTTTATTGGATGGTGGACCCATGTTTCAACCCAATCCATCCATTTCGTTTTATTATGCCTGCGAGAACCTAGAAGAGCTAATGAATGCCTGGGATAAGTTGAGTACGGAGGGCACTGTCATGATGCCTTTGGATAAATATCCCTGGAGCGAACAATACGGTTGGGTAACCGATAAATTTGGCATCTCTTGGCAATTAGGATTAGGCAATATGAGTGATACGGAACAGAAAATAACACCTGCCCTAATGTTCACCGGTCAGCAATACGGGCGGGTAGATGAAGCCATGGAACATTATGTTTCCATTTTTAAAAATACCGAGGTGGGCGGCATATTGCGTTATGGTGCCAATGAATCACCTGATACAGAAGGCAAAGTAAAACATGCAGAGTTTACTTTAGATGGCCAGAAATTTATGATCATGGAAAGTGCAGGTGCACATCATTTTACTTTTAGCGAAGGGGTATCCTTAACTGTTTATTGCGAAACACAGGAGGAAATAGATTACTACTGGGAAAAACTAACCGAAAGCGGCTCCGAGAGCATGTGTGGCTGGTTGAAAGATAAATTTGGGGTGTGGTGGCAGATTATTCCAACTATGTTGGGCAAAATAATGAGCGACCCCAATAAAGCGGGTAAGGCGGCACAAGCATTTATGTCTATGCGGAAATTAAACATTGAGCAGATTGTGCAGGCTTCAATTGCTTAAGAATAAATCTATCCATTTCAAAAACCTTTCTTTCATACCCAACTTGGAGGAAGGTTTTTTGTTTTAGGAGAATGTGAAGAATTTTTAGAACATCAACTTAAAGCGCTATTTTTGCTATAGATGGCCCCTTGGAAGGGACCGCGTCTTCGGAAAAGGCGAAATTCCGACTGCAAGCTGGTATGTATGAATATATACTACGTGAAATTAGCTCAAAAAGGGAGATTGACTACATGGTTCGATTCCGGTTGCTTCCACTCTGGGATTTAAAAAAGTCTGTCATAAATTAAAAATTTCTGTTAAATTAAAATCCATATTGAAAATTTCTTAAAATTACGAGCTGTATTTTGCCATTTGTGAACAACTTATTTGTCGTTTTTTAGTCAAATTTTATCCCTCGCAAAGTGTTAATCGTAGATTTACGGAATTTGCTAAGAAAGCATTTGATATTGAAGGCTATAATCGTTTTTCAGACACTGAACTTAAATTTGTATTTCATTTTTTAGAAAATCATTACGATTCAGGGATTAACTTTGTAATCGAAATGAAATCTACTTTGTATAGCTGTACCAGTTGTCAACATTACTTGCAAGCACTTCAGGAAATGGCTTTATTAGACAAAAAAACAATTAATATTAAATTTATTGCAAATGAAAATACAAAGACTACAGAGGATTTATTAAAAATTATAGAATAAAATATTATGAATATAGAGTATCTAAATTACCTACAAGAAAATCCTGAACGCAATCCAGGAAATACAGAATATTCGGCTGCAATAGAACCAATACCTCTATCAGAAATAGAGGAATTGGAAACAAAATACAATAATGGTGACCATTTTCCTAAAGCATTACGTGAATTGCTATACTTGGCAGGTAAATATTGCTATGTTCTGGATTATGGGGGTTATGAGTCTCAGGATAAACTTCAACAATCGCAAAGGGATTGGATGGAAGAAGATAACATGACCTTTAATCGCAATTTTTATATTGTTGACTTGGTGAGTGATTATGAAAACTTCTGTTTCGTATATACTGATGAAGGTAATAATCCAATGGTTTATCACTTTAGTTTTGAGGATGGTGAAATATACTCACTTAAGAAACTGAAGGAGTATATTAATGAAAGTATTGATATGGGAAAAGCTGGGTTAAATCCATTTTAATTATATTGAGTGATATTAAAAGAAATACTTTAAAGATATAAAAAGGAAATTATGCCAACCACCCAACCACCCATACCCAAAAGATATTACCCCAGGTTGTCAGAGGTAATGTCCATCAAAAATTTACCTGAATTTTTATCTGCTGTGGAAAGTGGTTTAAACTCTATTTTTGAGAAGATTCATTATAAAAATTTACAGTTCTCAAAAAGTGTGAATGGGGTGAGCCTTACTGGGTTCGAACCGTTCAAAATTACTAAATCTCATCTTGAAATACAAAAATAGGGTGCTTAAGCTTAATTACTTCATGATATTCGTCTTTTCCGAAGGCAAGGCCCCATCCAAGGGACCTAAATCATTATATCTGTCCTATTAAATTACTAAATGATATCCAAAAAGTTCGACATTTCGCGCATTGCTTGCGTGTAGCGATTTCATGACCGAAAGGAGTAAAAGCCATTAAGGATGGGTATAAATTCCCATAATCCCTTATTTTTGCCTTTCAAAAAAATAGTCATCCATGAAACAATTATTGACCTTTTCCTTCTGTTTACTCGCCTTTGCAGGCTTTGCCCAGCAAGAGCCCCCACATATTCATTACCTGCCCGATCCGGATGGAGCAGAGCGCCAGCACAGCGTGGATATTACCCACATGAAGTTGGAGGTTTCCTTTGAACCTCAATTGGGTAAAGTAAAGGGCACTGTTACACATGAGTTTACTACGATACAAAAAGACATTGATACCCTCTTTTTTGATGGTCCGGGTATTACTATTTTAAGTGCTCAAATGGATGGTAAGGATGTGCCCTTCACCACCAATAAGGAAGGTGTTGTAGTGAGATTCAGTAAACACCTGAATTGGGACGAAAAGCACAGTATCGTTTTTAATTATACCGCCTTGCCTAAAAGAGGCATTTATTTTATTGGCTGGAACGAACCTGAAAATACAGGCACACCAGATATTACCTATATCCGCAAACAGATCTGGACACAAGGCCAGGGAACCGATAACCGGTATTGGATACCCATGTATGATGCCTTAAATGATAAATTTATTACTGAAACTGTGGTGAGTATAGAATCAAAATACAAGGTATTATCTAATGGTAAAAGACTGGGTGTGCAGGAAAATACAAATGGCACCACTACCTGGCACTATACAATGGAAAAGCCGCACTCCGGCTATTTATTGATGCTTGGGATTGGCAACTATAACATAAAAGAAAGCAGAACCAAACGCGGCACTTTGGTGCAGTTCTGGTATTATCCTGAATTCAAAGACAGGGTAGAATATACCAGTCTCGGCACCGAAAAGATGATAGAGTTATTAGAAGAAACCACCGGCACACCGTATGCCTGGGGTGGCACTTACTCTCAGATTATGGTGCAGAATTTTCTTTATGGCGCTATGGAAAATACAACTGCCACTGTTTTTGGCGATTTCTTTACTGTGGATGCACGCGCTTTCAAGGACAGGAATTATATGGGCGTTAATTGCCATGAATTGACCCACCAATGGTTTGGCGATCTAATTACTGCCCGTGGTGGCAGCGACCATTGGCTTCAGGAAAGTTTCGCCACATTTTTCCCCAAATTATTCTTTAAAGAACTGGATGGCTATGATGCCTACCAATGGATTTTAAGAGGTGAATATGAAGCTGCGCTTAATGCAGGCAAAATCGACAATTACCCTGTAAAACATACAAAGGCTGGCAGTCCGAGGCATTATCCTAAAGGCAGTGCTGTACTGAGCATGTTGTATTACCAATTGGGAGAAGATAACTTTACACGTTTCATTCAACATTATTTATCTGTCAATGCGTATAAAAATGTAGATACTTATGATCTGCAAAAGGCTTTGAAAGATAAGCTGGGGCTAAACTATGATTGGTTCTTTGATGAATGGATACACCGCGGCGGAGAACCTTCTTACAAAGTAAGTTACAAGGCCAATAAAACAGCCACAGTCTTTAATATTCAACAAACTCAGAAAACTGATGGGCATATCCGTTACTTTAAAATGCCAATGGTATTTGCCATTTATTACAAAAACGGCAACGTGTTCCGAGATACTATCATGGTGATGGATTCTGCAAACCAAAACATTAGTATTCCTAACAAAAACGGGGATGAAATATCTTTTGCATTGATTGATGAGGAAAGCAGAGTGCTGAAAAAAATGGATTTCGCAAAAGGCAAAGAAGAACTAATGGCTCAAGCCGCCAATGCCAAATACATGATAGACCGATATGATGCAGTAGTAGGTTTAAACAATACCCCTTTCAATGAAAAGTCAGCATTCCTACAAGCGCGCTTTGCCGCCGAAAAACATTTTGGCATAAGGGCAGAGATTGCCAAACAACTCGCCAATCAGAAGTCCATGAACAAATGGTATTTGAATGTAGTGAAAGACAGAGCTGAAGTGAAAAATGCATTTATCTCAGCCGATACTTTGGTTATTGATCAGAAATCTATCTTTGAAATGCTGATTAAAGACAGCAGTTATGCGGTTACAGAAGCTGCTTTAGATAAACTAATGAAATGTAAAGAAATTGCGAATAAAGACAAGCAAAAATACCTTGTTGTTGTTAAAGGCACTAACGGCATAAGCAATTCAGTAAAGGTAAAGTGGCTGGAATATGCCTATCAATATAACCCTGTAAATGATTCCAAAGCTGAATTGACTAAACTTTGTGGCCCCACTTATGAATTCAGAACGCGGGTAAATGCGGCCAATGCCTTGAAAAGACTAAAATTATTTGATGAAGCAATTGCCAAAAACCTGATTGATGCCGCCCTCACATACAATGGTCGCCTTGCCGGGCCATGTGTGGATGTACTGAAAGAATTTAAAAAGGTAGATGCTAATAATAAGTTGATACAGGGCTATATAGCAGCTTTAAGCCCAGAATCACAGGAGAGGTTGAAATTGGCAGGCATCTAGTGCATTTTTGATTGAAGATTTTTGATTTTGGAACGTGATTGTAGAGACGCGATGCATCGCGTCTCTACAACACATAATCCTGACGAACTGCGTTGTCAGGATTAATTCGACTTACCATATTTTTTTAAAATTGGGACAAAAAAATATGTGTGTAGAGACGCGATAAATCGCATCTCTACAACACATAATCCTGACGAACTGCCTTGTCAGGATTAATTCGACTTACCATATTTTTTTAAAATTGGGACAAAAAAATATGGAGTCTCTGCAACACATAATCCTGACGAACTGCGTTGTCAGGATTAATTCGACTTACCATATTTTTTTAAAATTGGGACAAAAAAATATGGAGTCTC
>JBBQIF010000221.1:0-5594 GCA_038324665.1 Bacteroidia bacterium | reverse complement strand
ATTGGGTTTTCAACTGGTTTTTCTCCCGTTAATGTTAAAGTAAAGGAGATGAGCAATAGTGCAGCCTTACACAAAGATACCCGTTCGTTGTTCGATCAGAGCAATCGAAACTCAAGGTCTGTCTTTGCTAACTTCACTTTCGATTGGTATGTTTTGAAGAATTTCAACCTCAGTTTTAATAGCGGAATTCAATATAGGCAGATCAGTCAGGATGTAAATATTGATTACAAGTACAATGAAATTCCTTTTACCCTAAATGATGGATCTATTAGCTTTTATATACACAAAGCGGATACTTTGAATCCTGAGGTTTTTCAAATGAAAGGCACCAATACCTTGAATTTTGTAACTGTGCCATTAAGGTTTGGATACACTATACCTGTTAATGCAAAAAATGAATTTCTTGTATCTGCAGGATTAAATGTTTCCTTTTTAACAAAGGCAAAGGGCAGTACCTTCACTTTTAAGGATGGTGGTATGTTCAAGCCATTGAATGAGGGATATAAAAACAAGACCAATGTAGGTTTGATGGGAGGATTGCAATTTAGCCACAATTTGTATAGATCGTGGTGGTTAGGACTGGAGACCCAGTGGCAGCAAACGAAATATAATTACAATGCGGATTATGGCATCATAAAAAGCAGTATCAATATTACCAATTACAATATGTGCATCCGATATAAATTTTAACTAATCCATATGAAACTATTAAAATTAATTTACAGGTCTGACAATGCTCCTAAGGGGGCATTCCTATGTTTAAGGACCCAAATAAAATCAAGCATCTATACATTTATGAAAAATAATAATTCAATTAATCAAACCATCTTTTCGAGGAGCCTTACCTATTTCGTTCTTATTATTTCAATGGTATTATTTAATGCGACTGAATCCAAATCTCAGTCAATCTTAAGTAAGATGGGAAATGGTTTGAATTATACCGTAGATTGCAGTTGCACAGATTCATTGGGTAATTTGTATGCTGTTGCAACAATGGTACCTAGCGATACCGTTGCGATTTACAAATGGGATATTTCAACCAAATCATGGTCCTTACACTCTAAACTGACAAGATTCAATACAAAAAATTTCAGCACATGTAATTTCCTGTTTGGAACTTTATACCTTACTGGCCAAAGCACGTTAACCGGCATGATAGAATTATGGGGGTATAAATTTTCGTGGAATTATAAAGGGGCTTTTAATTATGTAAATAATAATATTGCTATGAGATCTATAAAATTTAAGAACAAATTGTATTTTGGAGGAGGTTTTGATAGTGTTGTTTTTTTGAAATCAAGGAATATTGTGACATACGACGGAACTGTATTTGCCAATCCAGGCTTTAATCCTGCTATGGTTCCCAGTGGTTTTTTTAATACATTTTTCGCGATTAAAGGCGATTCTCTCTATGTGTCGGCAAATGATAGAATATTGGTGCATAAGAGTCCTGGAACATGGGGGGTAATATTTACAAGTCCAGCTGTAGGCTATTTGCTGTTTGGTTTGGCTTTTAAAGATAATTTATTATATATCAATTATAATGGTTTAGCTATATTGGTAACTGACAAATCGGTATTGAAAGATTCTTTTGCTTTTGGTCTTCGGGACATTTATAGCATAGAATCAGTTAATAACCGCTTGTTTCTCTCTACTTCTTTTAATAATAAATCCAAAGAAATGTATTATATAAAGGATAAAAGGAATCCCGTTTTTTTATTTTCCAACCAATTACAGGATTCAACAATTCTGTCTATGACTGCCTTTAGTAATAGTTTGTATTATTTCGGAAGGAAAGGTGTGAAAGTTAATGGGGTAGATTATAAAAATATTGTACAGGTCAATTTAGATTCTATTGACGCAATAGGTTTTGATACCATCCGGGGGTTTGTATATTGGGATAAAAATAGAAATATTATAAAGGATGGTAACGATGCTTCGCCCACAATGGGCCTGGTAGAAAATGTAACCACTAATCATCAGTTTTACTTAGATGAATTTTCCGGGACGTTTGAGGAAGTTATTCTGGGTAATAAGACTATGGAATATTACCTGCAATTTGCAAATTTCGATTCTTGTCTGGAAGTCAGTTTTTCAGGTAATATAAAGAGCAGTAACACAAAAAAGGGCATTACCATTGATTCCTTGTATTTCCCAATGGTAAGGACTGGGATTGGGACCAAAAGCTTGGTAATGAGGAACCAGACCTTCACTAGCAGAGCAAGGTTGCTAGATACTATACCGCTTACATTCAATATAATGAACAGGGATTGTGATTATATTGATGTAAAGAACGGATCGGTAAAAATAACACTTGATGCCAATACTGTCTTGGTAAGTTCGGTGCCTGTTTATACATCAAAAGTCGGGAATGTTTATACATTCAGCAATTTGACATTTAAAGTTGGGGATAATTTAATTAAACTGAAAGTGACTTATCCTAATAGCAACTATGCAATTGGGGATTTCGTGAGGCACTATGCCAAAGTTCAAAATATTGCAGGGGAGGATACCACAGATAATATGGATAGTATTGTGCATAAAATTGTATATAGCTACGACCCGAACGCCAAGCACAGTGTGCCTGAAGGCAGAATTACGGCAGATATGAAAAGTATCCGTTACTACATCGATTTTCAAAATTTGGGGAATGATGATGCTGTAAGGGTAACTGTAATAGATACATTGAACCTAAAGATGCCAGTATATGAGTTCCAGATGGTGGCCAATAGCCATCCCTACACCGTTTCAATTACACCTGGAACAAGTGTTGTAACTTGGGTTTTTAACAATATTAATTTAAAGCCTAAATCGAAGGATGAAGCAGCCAGTAAAGGTTATATTGTATTTGATGCTAAAGTAAAGGGTAGTTTGCGGGTTGGTGACAGCATACGCAACAGGGCCTGTATTTACTTCGACTACAACAGTCCTGTTATCACGAATTATGCAGTGATTAACCGTGTTGATCCGAATTCAGACCTTGAACCAATTGGAATTTTCAGGAATAGTTCATTAAAAGCCTATCCAAACCCTACCAAGAATTATATTAAAATTGAAAATACCTTACGCTCAACCCAGGATATCGTAATATATGACATGAAAGGAGCAAGGGTAAATACGCTCCATATAGATGGTAATGCTATTGCAGTCATTAATACCGAAAGCTGGGCAAGGGGATTATATTTAATAGTGAATTCAAATGGTGAAAGCTTAAAAGTCATTATTGAGTAAGCGTTGTAGAGAATTAAATGATTCAGTATAATAAACACAAAAGGGGGTCATAAAATTAAAATTTCGCAAGTTTAATTAACTTCAATTTCGCATGGGTGGAAATACTCATTAAATCCGGTTACGTACCTGAAAAGACCGTGTAAGTGTTTAAAAGTGGTAGAATTAAGTATAAATACCTAAAATTCATAAAGTGGATATTCTGACAATTTTAGAGGAGAATTATAATTGAACTCCTTAGGTATTAAAAGGTTTTGAGTGCCCTTGTTAATTGAAAATTCTAGCAAAAAAAAATAAGCGTTTAAAATCTTTTTAATCAAGTCGCTATTCGTGAAAATAATTTAAGGTGTTGATAAACAGACATTTAATTGCTATATTTTCTTTTTAAGTTAAATATTTGCAAATAATATATTTAATGTAAAAAACTTTGCTAATTTTGCCATTGTGTTTTCATAGTTTTAGTTTTTGTCAAAGGCCGTATTCCAAAAGAGTACGGTTTTTGGCATTTTAGACGGGTCTAATATTGGTGCGTATTTAGCAAAACTAGGGTGCAGGCTTCTTCAGTCTCTATATGATGACCTGCTAATATATTTTCAAATTCAGGGTTTTCAGTACCAGGATTAAAAATTACCCTTTTAGGTTTTAATCCTACAATTTCCTCATAATAAGCAATTTGCAACAATGGGTTGATATATAAAGTAATGGTATCTATATCAGTTTCCCTAAACCTTGAAATATCAGTCTCTATATCAACAGTCATTACTTTTCCTTTTCTTAGTCCCAATGCCAATACTTTATAATCGTATTGCAGTAAGAGCTTAATGGCTTTATTGGAATATCTTTCAGCCTTTTCAGAGGCTCCGATGACGAGTGTTGTTTTGGAGGAATTCAAAATATTATTATTTTTTTAAAATGATGATAACAAAATAAACAAATTTTTAGATATTCGCCTAATTAAATTTAATCAAATGAAGATCGGAGATAAACTTATACCTTTTAAGCTACAAGCTACAACTGGCGAGTGGTTCAGCAATTTTGCATTCGCAGAAAAATATGCACTTTGTATCGTAGTAACTAGCAATAGTTGCAAATATTCGGAAGCTTATTGGAAAAGGATCTTAAAATTAAGCGATCAGTACGAGGAGGATAACATGGCGGTTATTGCAATAAATGCAAATGATGCGGCCCAGGAACCAACAGATTCCTTTGAAAATATGAAGGCTTTATTAAAAAGGTATAACCATGAAAGTTTTATCTACCTGCATGACCCTGAACAGGAGCTTGTTAAAAATTTTTTAGCTGAAAGGACACCTGAGGTTTTTTTATTTAACTCCAAACGCGAATTGGTTTATAAAGGTATAATAGATGATAATTGGGAAAATGAGACGCAGGTAATGCTGGCTTATCTGGAGGATGCCATTGAGTATTGCCTAGATGGTGTAGACATTGACTATCCTGAAATGGCGGGAGTTGGATGTGATATTATCTGGAAAAAATAATTGATGAATACGACTGTTGTTATAACAGGAGCATCCTCTGGAATTGGGGAAGCATTGGCTTATCTGGCTGCAAAAAAAAAATACAATGTTGTTATCGCCTCAAGAAGTGTCGAAAATCTTACGGTGGTAAGAGATAAATGCAATGCTATAGGAGGTAAGACAGTTTCCATTGTTTGTGATGTGAGTATCAAAGCCGATTGCGAGAATTTAATCATTGAATCGGTTAAAGAATTCGGACGAATTGATATTTTGATTAATAATGCAGGAATAACCATGCGGGCCTTATTGAATGATTGTGATTTATCAGTTATTGAAAGGGTAATGACCATTAACTTTTGGGGAACAGCCTATTGCACAAAATATGCTCTTCCATTCCTTTTAAATGCCAAAGGAAGTGTTGTTGGAGTTTCATCTATCGCTGGCATCAAAGGTCTGCCTGCACGTACGGGCTATTCAGCTTCTAAATTTGCGATTAATGGCTTTTTGGAATCCCTTAGGATTGAAAACATGAAAACTGGCCTACATGTTCTAATTGCTTGTCCAGGTTATACAGCCTCAAATACAAGAAATTCAGCATTGAATAAAGATGGTCTGAGTCAAGCAGAAAGCCCACTAGATGAGAGTAAACTTATGCAACCCGAAGTGGTGGCAGCTGCAATTTTTAATGCTATTGAAAAGAGAAAAAGCTATCTTTACCTTACTTTCGAAGGCAACGCAACCTTGTTCTTAAGCAAATTCTTTCCCCGTTTACTCGATAAGTTGGTCTTTAATAAGGTGGCTAAGGAAACGAATAGCCCATTTGGGTAAAAGTTATTAAGTTAAGAGTTATAAGTTAACAGAGTAATAAATCTAATAACTAAATAACTG
>JBBQIF010000220.1:0-5630 GCA_038324665.1 Bacteroidia bacterium | reverse complement strand
GGGCATTTTACCATAAACACATCTTTCGTTCATAGAATATTGTTTTACATAATTTTCCTTGTCTGTGGATGGTATTTCGTACACATTAGGCACCATTCCTGTAAATGTGGGTTTTGAAAATTGATGTGTTTCTAGAAATTTTCGGTAGCCGGGTACTTTCCGCTTTGCTTTATGAAATTCAGCGTAAGCCCTTGCTTTGGAATTAAAGGATCGTAAATTATTAAAGCCGGGGATAAAAAGTAATTTCATTGTTGTTTCAGTTAGCATTAATTGTCTTCTGAAAAATTGATGAATTTCTACATAAACTAAAATAAAAATATGTCGCATATTATGAATTGATTATTAACTCTTCTGTGCTCAAACGATAGCTTCTGGTGGGTTCCTTAGAATACCCGGTTCTGAAAATCATCCAAATCTTTTTTCCTTCTGTTGGTTGTGTAAATTTCTTGTTTATCTTTTCATACGCTCCTTTATTTGTAATAAGCGATCCAAATGGCTGTATATAAGCGCCTTCTTGCGTATTTAATAACCAATTTCTGGCTAACATCCTGCCAGCTTGCAGCCAATCATCTGTATTTTCAAATTTTCCACCAAACCAACAAATGGTAGAGGTGCCTTTAAATGAGGATTTATAGTAATTCTTTAATACTTTTTTTCTCAAGCCTTTGGCCCACCTTTCATGATGTGTGAATACAGATTTCATCAGCGAGCCTTTAAAGCCCATGCAGGTTGCCCAAAGTCCATCTTTTTTAGTTTCGGCCTCTTCCTTAGAATAACGGAATAAACGGTTGAGCTCCTCTCTGTCAGCCTTTGATTCAAGGTCTTCAAAGAGGGTTAGTTGATTGAGGTCTATTACAAAATCTATTAATGCTGGTTCTGAAGTGTAAAAGAATTCATGTTCAAATTTCTCAGCTTGCGTGCTTATTTTATTAAGTGATTCTTGTTTAAGTGGCTTGCCGTTGTAATGTAATCGTGAAGTTCTTCGTTTCAAGATGAGCTCTTTATTGAGTTCTTCTTTTTCAATTGTTGAGATTAACTTGACTTTCGCAAAAAGTGTAAGTGTAGTCGCATTTATCGTTATTGGCTCTGCTACCTCCGTAATCACCACTTTAGCGCCATAAGCGCCGGCAACAATGTTAAGATGTTCAATGAAAATCCCCATAGCGACGGTTACAAATATTGCATTTGGGTCACCAATTGGTAAAAGTCGGGTAGGGTCATAATATAGTTCAGCTTCAGTATCTGAAATTACCATTATTTTATGTGGCTGCAGGTTGTGAACATTTGGACACCAGCGGGCATAATCAACTAGTGTATGCCATGTAGGCAAAGTTTTTTGATTTTTAGAGACTGCAAATAATTGTCTCAAAGGGTTTATTAAGATGAATAAAAGCGTTGTCTTAACGCAATTTTTTATAAATACTCTCCTTGAATTTAGCTTCATTCTAATTTGGATTAAATCATCATTATTGGCGTAAAATGTTAAAATACAATTAAATAGCCGTGCAAAAGCAACTATACGGCTGTAAATATAGACAAGTTTTTGATTTTGCCAAGCAACTTACTATCTGTTTGTGTATTTCATTGTTTACTGGCAATTCAAAAAAAGTCCCGACTGTAAGGAAGTCGGGGCTATTGCAATATGAATTTAGAATTTATTGTCTTCTTAATAGAAAATATTGCTGATTTGCATTAAATCGACAAATATTTTTTTGGACATATCCATTAATATGATATATCACCTGTCTTATTTTTTCAAATTCGCTTCATAAATAGCTATCCAATCTTTGACGCTCATTTTTTTCATTAATTCGCCAATAAGTTGAAAGGGAATTTCATCAAATTTTTTAAAACGAACGCAACTTTTACCCATATCTAATTTTTGGTTACTGTGTTTAGAATATTCATTGACGAACCATTTTAGTAATTTTGGATCGGCATAAATGCCCATGTGATAAAAATTAATGGAATTTTTTTGTGAGGCGATCCCAGCAAAGGGTAGGGGCTCAGCTGGTTTACAATGGTACCCTTCGGGATAAAGTGTGTGAGGAATTACATAGCCCAAGCCACCATAGCTAATGGCTGCTTCAAAACCTTTGGGTTGATTTTTAATAATGGTATCATGCAGTTTATTAAATGGTTCGGCTCTGTCTTCAGGCAGGCTAATCAATATTTCGTTTACTGTATTTCCGGGGGCTTTCATTTATTTTGTAAAATTTATGGCACGAATTTAAGATGACACCAAACTTTGGCTGTTTATTATGCGTTTTTTATTATCATTGGATAATTAATTTACGTGTTATCCGCTGTGTTTCTGTTTGAAATGTCAACATATATATGCCTTCCTGCAAGTTGTCTGTTGGAATTTGTGTTTGAGATTCATTTATGGAAAATGATGATACAATTTGTCCTATTTGATTTGTAATTGTAAGCGTCCCTCTGTCCTCTGTTTTAAAATTAATTTTGTTGCTAGTTGGGTTAGGATAAAAACTAAAATCATTTTCTTTTCTTAATTGATTTATATCTGAGGTTGCAGAATATTTTAAGATAACACCAGCGTAGCCCACTGCCCAGCCCAAACCACTGTTCACAAAATAAGCATCATTAAGATTATAAATATTGGTGCGTTGTTGAAATTGTGGTGACCATTTTACACCACCATCATTGGTTGTATCTATAGTGTAATAAGTGGAACTAATGTTGCCAAAAGTGCGAGTGACCCAACCTTGTTTAGCTGAAATAAAATGAATGCTTTTTATTAGCGATGTACTGTAAAATACGGCTGCCTGTTCCCACGTAGTACCACCATCATTAGTAGTTGCCAGAAATGAATTAGAAAAAGTTTGAGAGTATTGAGAGGTTGCCCATCCATTCGTAGGTGAAATAAAATGGACATGATTGTAATTTCCGGGTAGAGAAGTTTGTGGCGTCCACGTTGCACCAGCATTGGTAGTTGCTAGTATGGTTGGCCCTCCAACAATCCATCCTTGCGTTGCAGATATAAAGAACACCTCAAGTAGTGATAGTGATGTACCATACGTTTGTGCTGTCCACGTGGTTCCTCCATTTGTAGTGGTAAGTATAATTCCATTGTATCCAACAGCCCAGCCTTGAGTTGGAGATGCAAAATGAACAGAGCGCAGTACCTCTGGAGTGCCTGATATTTGTATTGACCAAGTAACACCTGCATCAGAGCTGTGGCTTATTAAGCCTGAATCACCAACTACCCATACGTTTGAAGTGTTGGCAAAAAAACATCATTTAATCGCTTGGTTGATCCTAAGGAGCGGGGTATCCAGGTAGTGCCGCCATCATTGGTGGTTACAATAGCACTTACATTGCCAGCACCTATACCTACTGCCGCACCAATATTTGCATCGGCAAAGTGAACTGCACTAAAATAATGAGTTACTCCACTGTTTTGCGGCGACCATGTCTGAGCTGTTGCATTTTGTAAATCGAAGGATACAATAAGTGTTAATACGACTATGAAGATTGTGTAGTTTTTATTCATGATAGGTAAATTTTATATGTTATTTGAAATATTTTTAACCTGATTAAATTTAAGAAATTATTCTTTTATGTAATACAAATATAGTTTTTTATTGGAGTAATAGACATTTTTAATGCTGTTTATTTTTAGAAAATTGCTTAATGTTTTTTTAAGATTTCTTAATTCATTATTTGTAATATTTTCTCTTGAGAAATAAACTTGCTCGTACTAATAAAATTAAAACTGGAACTTCTACCAAAGGGCCAATAACCCCAGCAAATGCTTGCGGTGAGTGAATGCCGAAGATAGAGATAGCAACAGCAATGGCTAATTCAAAATTGTTTCCAGTAGCTGTAAATGCTATCGAGGCGTTTTTGTCATAAGGTACATTCATAGATTTGCTGATAAAGAAACTTACAAAAAACATCAGCAAAAAGTAAATGACTAAAGGAATCGCAATTTTAACTACGTCCATAGGAAGTTCTAAAATTTTGTCGCCTTTTAAACTAAACATCAATACAATGGTAAAAAGTAAAGCATATAATGTAATGGGCGAAATTTTTGGTGCAAATTTTCGATTATACCATTCTTTCCCATTTGCTTTAATTAAAAAATACCTACTTAAAAAACCTGCTAAGAATGGAATCCCCAAGTAAATAAATACGCTTTGTGCAACTTGGTTCATAGGTACTGAAACATTGAAATTCCCGAGTCCAAAATATTGTGGCAAAACATTGATAAACAGCCAAGCGTAAAAACTATAAGTAATCACTTGGAAAATGCTATTCAATGCAATTAATAATGCGCCGTATTCTCGGTTTCCGCCCGCCAAATCATTCCATACAATCACCATTGCTATGCAGCGAGCCAAGCCAATCAGAATTAAACCCATCATATATTCAGGTTCGTTTCTTAAAAAGATAATGGCTAAAACAAACATTAATATTGGCCCAATTATCCAGTTCAAAAATAAGGAAAGTGACATTGCTTTTTTATCTTTAAATGCCAATGGCAGCAGCGAGTAATCTACTTTAGCTAAAGGCGGGTACATCATTAATATTAAACCAATAGCCAATGGGATATTCGTTGTGCCTACTGACATTGAGTTGGAAATGTCTTTGATATTCGGGAAGAAATAACCTAAAGCAATGCCAAATAACATGGCAAGAAATATCCAAAGGGTTAAGTATCTATCCAGAAATTTTAATTTGGTTTGCATCTTGTTTTTTGATTTCTGAAGTAATATTTATTCAATAATTTAATGTTAACAGCAATTTGATTTTTTTTGCTCTAATTTCTGAGCCACTTTATTAAAATACTTTAAAAGGTTGCTCCAAACCTTTTCATCAATGCAATAACAAATAGCATTTCCTTCAACGCTTCCTTTGATAATACCTGCATTTTTTAATTCTTTTAAATGTTGAGATATTGTAGGTTGTGCTAAGGGTAATTCGTTCACAATATCACCACAAATACAAGAATTTACTTTTAGCAAATAGTCAATAATGGCAATACGAGCGGGATGTCCGATTGCTTTGGCAAGGGTTGCCATTTTGTTTTGGTCGTTTGTATAAAAGTCTGTTTTTGTAGTACCCATTTATTTAATAATTAAATTAATATTGCAATATTACGATAAATATTTAAATTTAGGATTTTCAATACTGTTTTAATTATTTATTTAGACTACACTTTTTGAAATCTCGTTTTTGCAACAACATCTTTAAAATATTAATCACAAGTAAAAAATTAAATAAAAGAAGCTCGTTAGAATAATTGAAAAAATGATGTTTATCATCAAGCCTGCCTTTATCATATCACTTTGAGGTACATAGCCTGATGAGAATACCATTGCATTCGGCGGTGTTCCTGCAGGGAGCATAAATCCGAAGGATGCTGCAATGGTGGCTGGAAGCACCAATATCAAAGGATTAATTTGTAATTGGGTGGACAATGAGAAAAGTAGTGGTAAAATAAGGGCTGCACTTGCCGTATTACTCATAAATTCTGTAAGGATTATGGTAAAAATGACGATAGCCCATAAAAATACAAACATTGGGATAATTGTGATCAGGCTTGAGACTTTCGCAATCAGTATGGCTCCTAGGCCGCTTTGTTCAATTAACATTCCCAAAGTAAG
>JBBQIF010000219.1:0-5640 GCA_038324665.1 Bacteroidia bacterium | reverse complement strand
GTATTACTGTGGTTTAATTCTCCTAAAATAGGAGATAGTACAAAGACTTACACCTTCCCCAACGCCTGCTCCAAATCTTCCAGAAGATCCTCAATATCCTTTACGCCAAAACTCAGCCTCAATAAACCATCAACAACACCGGCCTTTTCTCTTTCTGGTTTAGGGATGCTGGCATGGGTCATAGTAGCAGGGTGGTTCACTAAGCTCTCCACACCGCCTAAAGATTCTACAAGTGTAAATACCTTAACATTCGTCGCAAAACGCATGGCTGCTTCAAAGTCAAACGTTTGCTCCAATGGTTCGCAGCTTTCTCGCTCATAAAATCATGAAATATGTTATATTTGCATGATGACCCTTGATAATACAAAACTGAAAACTATCAAAGATTACTTTAGAACCCGTCCGGTTCTTAAAGCATATTTGTTTGGTTCTTATGTCAGAGGACAAGCAGATAATCAAAGCGATATTGATATTTTGGTTGATTTGGATTATTCTCAGAAAATTGGTTTGGGGTTCATACAGATGCAAATTGACCTCGAAAAGATATTGAATACTAAAGTTGACTTGGTATCTTCAAATAGTTTGTCAAAATATATTAAACCACATATTGACAGTGAAAAAAAGTTGATTTATGCGCGGTAAATT
This sequence comes from Bacteroidia bacterium, assembly GCA_038324665.1. Lineage (GTDB taxonomy): Bacteria > Bacteroidota > Bacteroidia > NS11-12g > UBA955 > JABMMZ01. Next base: position 4,995 of record JBBQIF010000219.1, on the reverse strand, counting down.
TGGTGATAACGCACGTTTGAACCATATTAGCGATGCCATTGCTGAAATTGAATCATACTTGCAGGATGCAGATTATGAAACATTTTTGAATAATTCAATGATGAGATTTGCATGTATCAAACAAATGGAAATTATTGGAGAGGCAAGTAATCATATTTCTGAAGAAATTAAAAACCAATTTTCAGAAATTGAATGGAGCCGGATAAAAGGAATGAGAAATATTTTTGTGCATGAATATTTCGGAATTGACTCGAAATTAGCTTGGGAAATTATTAAACAGGATTTACCTGATTTAAATAATAAAGTGAAGATCATAATTAAATTTCTTGCTTAAGGTTATAGCAAAAGCATTTTATAGGTTCCGCCCATTGTCGAATAAAATTTGAGAGTACTTTATAAATAGTTTATCAAGCAATTATAAAAAATTATCCATTCTTAGACCTTCCCCAACGCCTGCTCCAAATCTTCCAGAAGATCCTCAATATCCTCTACGCCAACACTAAGCCTCAATAAACCATCTACAACACCAGCCTTTTCTCTTTCTGGCTTTGGAATGCTGGCATGGGTCATGGTAGCAGGGTGGTTCACTAAACTCTCTACACCACCTAAAGATTCAGCAAGGGTAAATATTTTTACATTGGTAGCAAAACGCATGGCTGCTTCAAAGTCATCGCCTTTTAAGGTAAAAGACAACATACCGCCAAAGTCACGCATTTGTTTTTTAGCAATTTCATGTCCTGCAGCATCTTCAAATCCCGGCCAGTAAACTTTGCCTATTTTAGGATGATTTCTCAAATAATGAGCCACCGCTTTTCCGTTCTCGCAGTGCGCTTTCATGCGCAAGTGGAGGGTTTTAATGCCACGGATAACAAGGAAGCAATCCATTGGGCCTGGGTTGGCACCACAACTGTTCAGTATAAAAGCAAGCCTTTCATGCAATGTCTTTTCATTGGTAATTAATACGCCCATTACCACATCGCTGTGTCCGCCCAAATATTTAGTGGCACTGTGCATCACGATATCAGCACCAAGGTCTAGCGGGTTCTGCAAATAAGGCGAAGCGAAGGTATTGTCTAATGCAAACAATAAATTATGTTTTTTTGCTATAGCCGAAACTGCTGCTATATCAACAATCTTAAGGGTAGGATTAGTAGGGGTTTCTGCCCATATCAATTTTGTATTGGCATTAACATGTTCCGTGATATTTGTGGCATCATATAAATTGATGTAGTGGAATTTAATACCAAATGGCTCATAAATTTTAGAGAACATGCGGTAAGAACCGCCATAAATGTCATCGCCTGTAATCACCTCATCACCGGGTTTTAATAATTTGATAACGGCATCCACAGCGCCCATACCACTGCTAAAACACAAAGCATGCTGTCCGTTCTCCAACGCCGCAATATTACTTTCCAGTACGGTACGTGTAGGGTTTTTACCTCTTGCATAACCATAGCCTTTATGTGTTCCCGGATATTCCTGGGCGTAAGTGCTGGTTTGGTAAATAGGCGTCATTATGGCGCCTGTAGTTGGGTCGGGTTCTATTCCTGCATGCAGGGCTTTGGTTCCAAATTTCATGATTAATTAAATTTTATAAGGTGCAAAAATAGGGGTTTGTGGATAGAGACGCAATGCATTGTCTATCACAACCAAAATTGGTTATTATTGTAATTAAAATATAACGATGCAACATGGTTCTATATTGCCAATTCACTTCGTGGCTGCTTCGCGGTGCCAACTATGGTTTTCTTTTGCCAATTTTTATTAACCCGGTAAACGGGATATATTTTTATCCATCATTTGGATTTGTTTGGCTATTTCTTCGGTTTTAGGTTTAAGGGCTTTCGCTTTCTTGAAATATTCTTTACCCATTCTGTTAGCACCACGTTGTAATTCCATGTTACATAATTGGAGATATACTGCAGCTAGGTTTTCTTTATCCTGAATGCCTAATTTGATAGCTTCAAGGAAACTTTGCTTCGCATCTTTTCCTTTACCCTGCTTTAATTGAATAAAACCGAGTTGCATCACGGATGTACCTTTAAGGTCGGCATCTAAAGCAGATTTTGTATTTAAACTTTTACGGATATTTGCTTCTGCGGTGTTCAAATCATCTGAGGCCATTGAAAGATTACTCTGTAGCATGTAATAGCCCGAGCGAACAGATTTAATCAATAAACGCGGGAACTTTATTTTATTGAGGTAAACAACGGCTTTATCGACATCGCCATCAGAAACAGCTTCTTGCACTATGCGCATCGTTCCAATTAGAAAGTACAATAAGAGGGAAATAAAGGCCAAAAAATAAAGAATCCATGCCAGAATCACATCTGCAAATAAGTGTGACAAGACACCGCAAATGATCAATAAAAATATAATTGGTAAACGGTAAAGGATATAAAAATGTAAAACTTTCATGGTTGAATAAGGGCTGCAAATGTCCGTAAAAAAAAGGATTTTTTGAAGGAAAGAATTTTTATTCCCCAATACATTAAATTTGCAACTTAGAAAACCCGGTCAATTCATTTATGCTAGCCTTCATCAAAACCTTTCTTTTTATCTTTGCGGTCATAGATCCTTTGGGTTCAATCCCTGTATTTCTTGAAGCAACTAAGCAATTTAGTGTTAGACAGAAGCGGCGAATTGCGGTTAAGGCTTCACTCATCGCGCTTTTTATACTTTTGTTCTTTATTTTTATTGGTCAGTACCTAATGGAAGGTATGCATATTACGATTGCGGCTTTTCAAATATCTGGTGGGGTTATCTTGTTTCTTTTTGCATTGACAATGGTTTTCGGGCAAGGTAAGCCTGAGGAGGAAAAGCACCTGATAAGGGATTACAATCACGTCACTGTATTCCCCATAGCCATTCCTTCCATTGCATCACCCGGGGCAATTATGGCAGTCGTAATTCTTACAGACAATGCGCATTATACTTTCTGGGAGCAATTGCTTACAACTGTAATTGTGGGACTGGTAGTAATTACCACGTGTATTTTTTTGTTGACAGCGTCCAAAATACAGGAACGGATAGGTGAAACGGGCATCATTGTTATCAGCAAAATCATGGGTTTGATACTAGCATCCTTTGCGGTACAGAGCATTCTGAGCGGGATAAAAGATTATTTTAATATTTGAAATTTAAGGTATAGGATTTCAATGATAAATAATTACCAGAAATATACTGCTAATGCTCTACTATTATCTGATTATCGAAAAGTATCACTGATTAATTTCTAAATGCTTATTTTCGCGTACTTTTTTAATAAATACGAATGGATACCTTTGTAATGACCTGCCAGATAATATTGGCACTTGCTATTTTAGTCACACTTCACGAATTAGGACATTTTGCTGCTGCAAGAATGTTTGGAATCAAAGTTGAAAAATTTTATCTCTTTTTTGATGCCTGGGGATTTAAACTGTTTAAATTTAAAAAAGGAGATACCGAGTATGGTATCGGTTGGCTGCCGCTTGGGGGCTACGTGAAGATTGCCGGTATGGTAGATGAGAGCATGGATACTGAGGCCCTTAAGAAGGAGCCCGAGCCATGGGAATTCAGGAGCAAGCCGGCATGGCAAAGACTGATTGTTATGTTAGGTGGTGTGACAGTTAATTTTATTCTTGGCATACTAATTTACGTATTAAGCACATGGTATTACGGGGATGCTAAATTACCCATCAGCAAAATCAAATATGGTATCCATGCAATGGAAGTTGGCCAAAGCATTGGGTTAAAAGACGGAGATAATATAACAGGGGTAAATGGTGTTCCGGCAAAATATTTTGAGGACTTAAAGAAACCCTCTGTCATTATTAATGCGGGTAATTACTATGATGTAAATAGGGAAGGGGAATTGCTTCAAGTAAATTTACCACATGATATTATCGATAAAGTTTCTGATAAAAAAGGCGCCATGTTCGATGTGGCTCTGCCGTGTATAGTAGATAGTGTTGTGAAAGGCACCGGCGCTTATGATGCAGGTCTGCAAAAAGGTGATCGACTCATTGGCTTGAATGATACTGGATTCTTGTTTTACCATCAATTTACAAAAAGGATGGTTAACTATCACAAAGAAAATATAAAATTAAAAATTATTAGGAACGGAGATACACTTATAAAATCTGTGCATGTTGATGCTAATGGAAAACTGGGTTTCAACATCCAGAATATTTATGAAAAAGATTATGATATTTTGACCTACGGTTTAGGGCAATCCGTTACCGTTGGCACTAAAAAGTCATTTGAAGCCTTGGGCGATAATATTTCGGGGCTCAAAAAACTTGTTACGGGCAAGATAGATCCTCGTAAATCCATGCAAGGACCTATTGGTATTGCACAATTGTTCGGCCCTACCTGGGTATGGGAAAGGTTCTGGGCATTAACCGGTATCCTATCCCTGATACTGGCCTTTATGAATTTATTGCCAATACCGGCTTTAGATGGAGGTCATGTCGTGTTTTTATTGGTTGAAATGGTAATAAGGAGGCCGTTGAGCGATAAGTTTATGCAGGTAATGCAAACCATAGGCATGGTGATATTATTGGCACTTATGGTCTTCGTATTCGGCAATGATATTTATAAATTGATAGTTAAATAATGCGTGTAGAAAACTGGCCCAAAACGGATAATTATTATCAATTTTATGGGTTGCCTCAAGTTTTCGATATTGACACAAAAAATTTAAAAACGCTTTTTTTAGAAAAGAGCAGGTTGTTTCATCCTGATTTTTTCGGTAATGATTTAGCCGGGCAGGCCAAGGCTATTGAAATAACTGCATTCAATAACAAGGCATTTAAAGTGCTGAACAATCCTATTGAAAGGATAAAATACTTGATTCAAATTAATCTTGCAGAAGAAAATGACAATGCTCAATTACCTCAGGATTTCCTCATGGAGATGTTAGATTTAAACGAACAAATTGATGAATTTACACATGATAATAAGGAAGCTGGCCTAAAAGAAAAAATTGAATCAGATATTAACATAAAC
>JBBQIF010000218.1:0-5711 GCA_038324665.1 Bacteroidia bacterium | reverse complement strand
TATGCCAACCCCATGCCCGCAGAATTCAAATACCACGCTGTAGCCGTGTCTTACCGCATGTTCATTGATAGCATAACCAACATTACCCAAATGGTTGCCGGGATAACATTGTTTCATGCCCAGTTGCAGGCACTCATTGGTCACCCGCATCAACTCTTTTGAATAAGCACTTGCTTCGCCCACTTCATACATTCTGCAGGTATCACCGTAATAGCCATTGAGCACAGTGGTAACATCCACATTCACTATATCGCCAAACTTTAATTCATAGTCATTGGGCACGCCATGGCAAACAACATCATTGGGTGAAACACAGGTAGCGTGTTTATAGCCTTTATAACCTTTAGTGGCCGCAGTAGCGCCGTGTTTAAGGATAAATTCTTCTGCTAACCTATCTATTTCAATGGTTTTAATACCCGGCTTAATAAATTGCTCGAGGTATTTAAGGGTCTCGGCAGCCAGCTTACTACTTGCTCTGATACCGTCTATCTGCTCTTGATTTTTAATGATAATTGCCAATTCCTAAGTATATTAGACTGCAAATTTAATTAAAATAGTTTATAAATGGGAATAAGGGGCTGGGGGATTAGGGGGAGAGGGGTTAGTGACTGGTGAGTTGTTAGGAAGAAAAAGTATCTCTTTACAGTTAACGACTAATGGAAGTGAGTAAACATAAACTCTGCCAGCAGGCAATTGGATTTGATAAATACTTAAATCACACCTTGCTATACAAAGCTTATCCTTGCGTATTAGTTAGGCGAGGTCAATTGATGGTTTTCAATAAAAATCTTTAGTTCTTAAATGCTTATTGATATATTTTATTTTTTCCTTGGGAATATCTATTTCAGCCGCTATTTTAGACCATTGACTTACAGCAGATAACACTTCTTCTAAAATTAAATTGGATTTTTTGATCCCATTTCTTTTCGCAAAATCAATTAAGTCGGCTTTAGTGAAATTATCATACTTGCCATTTAATGATGATTGGTGTACATTGGTCCATGTGCCACCCGGATTGTACGAAAAGCAGAGGTCATAAGCAGGCGAGATTTGCCATTGCCCATCATTATTCATAAGGAATGCAAAGTTCTTGACATGGTCATCGTGATTTCTAGCCATCATATTAAATATCATGCGTCTATATTGTTGTACAATTTGCCCGTATGGAAGTTGCAATCTATTCATAACTTTAAACAAAGCTTCATAACTACTTGCCTTCTGTATTTTATAATCTATACCTGCTAATGCTCCAAATGTTTGTGCATGAATTTTCTCTCCATTATCCGTGCGATCAAATCGTTTAGTTAAAAAGTGAAATCTGTCATTTTCTTCATGCAAAATTGATTCTGAGATTTCTATACCAGCAAGTCTGGCCATTTTATAATACGCAAATTCTATTTTACCCATACCTTCTCCTTCCCCCAAGCTGTGTTCATTTGCACCGTCAATCTTCAATAGCCAATAGGTATAACCAAGAGGTTGCATAATGTCTCCCGGTCTTATTTCTTTGATGTTGTTATTGGAGTCGCTTTTAATTGCAATCAAGGCTTTTGCTCTTGCACCACCTACAGATGTCCCTATTCTTAATATTTCTGTGAGACTGTCTTTGTCCAGGGCAGAAAAGGTCGTTTCATATTTACTTTTTAAAACGCTTTTAGCAACTTCGTATATTTCATTTATATTTAAAGTGCTGTTATCTTTTTCTATGTGATTAGCCGGTATATACTCCAATGCACCCATTCCTCTTTTACCTACATAAGTTAATCTGTCAACAGGATTAATTTTATCAATTGACAAATTCCTTTGTTTAAGCCATTCTTTCATCATCATATTTCCAAAATCATCTGGCATTGAATCAGACAATAGATAAGGCAAGTTGTGAAAGTTGATGTGATTTCTATTGGTTTCAAAAATTCGCTCTTCTCTTGGCATTATTATAGGAGAAGGTTCAATTTTAGGCATCATTTTATCACTATATTGAAAAGTAGAATTGCCATTTTCATTGTTCCATTCAGCAGTCCCCAGTAGTTGACCATATAGCCTAACTTCTACTAACATATTTATTTTAATTTTTTAGATGCTCGTTTTCTTTCCGATTTTAATTTAGCTTTTTCAAACTTTAATTTAAGTTCCAGATTTTCGCCCAATCTAAACACCGATTCAAAATCTTTTATTCGATTCAAACGTATTAAAATCCTTATTAAACTCTCCACTGTTGTAGATTTCCCCTGTTCTATTAAGCTGATGGTTGAAACGCTCAATCCAACTTCTTCGGCTAAATCTTTCTGTGTGAGGTTATGTTGAAGGCGTATTTTTTTTATTCTTTTACCTATCTCTTCTAATATTTCCGGACCTGTTAAAAATATCCAATTGTCCATTTTGTTTAATTATTTAAATCTTAATGTTTAAGAACACAAAAATAATATAAATATTAATATATAACAAGTTAAATTGCCAATATTACACATATATAACTATTAAAATACAAGTAATTAACACCTTAAATATAAAATAACTAATGATATTATAGTATTTAAGTAGGTGGAAAACGATAATTTGTTCGTTTAGTGCAGAATAAATGCTAAAAATACACCTCGCAAAGCCGAGCTGCGTTTAAGACTTAGCTATTAGAGGTAGGTTTTTTTACGTTGATTGTTTTTCAGTTTGTAATGTACTGATTTTTTTCTTTCTGTTCTTATCAATTAAATACATTGCAAAATATACAATTATTAAATAAGGAGAGAAAAGTACAAATAGAAAAATCGATTTTAATGACCAACCAATTCCCATATGACTTCTTTCAAGTTCTTTAACCCTTTCAATATTTTCAGGCAGAACTGCATCGTAGTAAACCTGACCGCTATTACTATCAGGATTAATATGATAACCATTATAGTGTTCGAGCAAGATAATGGTCGATGTATAATTCCACCAACCAAAAATTAATGAAATTATTGCTAAAAATAATAATCCAATTGTCAAATATGCAATGACTTTAAATTTATTAATTGAGTTATTTATAAGTTTAAATATAACTATAGGACTTAATAAAAGTCCAACAAATATTAAAAGAGTTATAGTAGTTATTATTATTTCCATTCAAGGTTATCCTTTAATATCTTTATCTTTTTTGTTACGTTAGGTCATCGAATTTTCCGTTTCTGTGACAAACTTAACGCTAACGGCATTTTTTCTATAAACGCAAATTAACCTTATGAGAATTGAATAATTGCCTTTTTGCAAAGATACAGGTGCAATCATTAATAGCCAAAAGGTTAGTTTTTTGACAGTCTGAACAGTTTGCTGCTACAAAAAGTTGGCAATTTCGAAGATCTAAACTGTCTGCCACCGCAAAACTAGATAGATAGTACACCCCCCGAAGGGCTCACGAACGACGAAGTCCGCATGAATCCTTTAAAAAACATATCTTTATTCGTAATGCCTTAAAATAATAAACATTTATGAGTAGAGCTTCATTTAACTACAGAAGCCGCTTTTAGGCCAAACGCTGTTGTGCGTTCCTACTTCTCTGTCAACCGAAGTTGCTCTTTAAAGTTTGCATTTAATTTATTCGATCACAAACTTTATTACCTGAGCAGTCCTGACATTGATAATAAAATAGATACCTGCATTTTGGTTTGTCATATTGATAGCATAACCTTTGTCTGTTTTTTCAAAAGTGGTATTGATAGTTCTCCCCATTATATCGGTTACTTGTAAATCCATGGCGTCGGTGTTGGCTATAACTATTTCGCAAGTGGTGCAGGGGTTGGGCATTATGTTGAATGCTTTCTCTGAAACATTTACTTTGGCTAAACCTGTTGGACTGCCATATTTAGCGACATGCCATTTTCCATTGTTATTGGTAAAATCTCCTGCTGTATATATATTCCCTGCCGCATCGGTGGTGAGGCATCCTATCCAACTATTCGCTGAAAGACCATTTAAGCCGCCCAGTTCGCTCCAGGTGCTGCCATTATATTTGGATACATAGTAGTTTCCGCTATTATTTTTAAATTCTCCTGCCGCATAAATATTTCCCGCCGCATCACCGGTGATGATATAGATATAACTATTGGCTGAAAGACTATTCAAACCACCCAGTTCAGTCCAAGTGCTGCCATTATATTTAGCTACATATTTTTTTCCATTGTTATTGGTAAAAGCGCCTGCCACATATATATTCCCTGCTGCATCTTTTGTGAGTGAATAGATAATATCATTCGCTGAAAGAGCATTCAAGCCACCCAATTCGCTCCAACTACTGCCATTATATTTTGCTACATAAGTTTTCCCACTGCTATTTGTAAACCATCCTGCCGCATAAATATTCCCTGCAACATCACTCGTGATAGATAAGATAACATTGCTTGCTGAAAGGCCATTCAAACCACCCAATTCACTCCAAGAGCTACCATTATATTTAGCTACATAAAAGTTACCACTGCTATTGACAAATCCACCCGCATATACATTGCCTGCAAGATCAGTGTAGAGGGATCGGACACTAGTATTAGCAGAAAGGCTATTTAAGCCACCCAATTCACTCCAGGTGTTACCATCGTATTTTGCTACATATTTTTTCCCACTGTCATTGGTAAACGCTCCTGCCGCATAAATATTCCCTGTCGCATCACTGGTGAGAAAATAGATAGCACGATTAGCTGAAAGCCCATTTAAGCCACCCAGTTCAGTCCAAGTGCTGCCATTGTATTTTGCTACGTATTGTTTTCCACTGCTATTAGTAAACCATCCAGCCGCATAAATATTCCCAGCGGCATCAATAGTGATGTCTTCGATATTAGCATTCGCCTTTAAGCTATCGGTCGCGCTGGCTATTTCAAACCATGTTTGTGCATTACTAAAGAAAAAAGAAAGCAATAGAAACGAGAGGGTAATTAGTTTTTTCATTTTTGTGTATTTTGTTTTACTTAATTCATACGGTATTCAGCGTCCCCGTTTATTTAGGTTGTCAAAATTGATTTCTTACAAGTATTTTCAAGTTAAAAGTATCCCATGCATGATGCGCAACGTCAGTTTGTACAAAAGCTCAAATCAACCTTATGAGAATTGAATAATTGCCTTTTTGCAAAGATACAGGTGCAATCATTAATAGCCAAAAGGGTAGTTTTTAGGCTGTCTGAATGTTTTGTGGCTAGGCACAGTTTTTTGCTTGTCCAAGTCATGCATTGAATCGTTAACACGCAAAAAATTGAGCTTGGCTGCGGTTTGAAAATTAAAACGATTGAAACACAAAAAAAATAAGCGAAATGCCAACGCCTTGGCGCAGCCATGCTTAAAAACTAACACACCAAAATATAAAACTAGTTAAACGCACAAAAAAACAGAAAATGAACTAAAAATTAGGACTAAAAACCTTCTTAAGCGACCGGGATAAATAATATGCTTTTCCAAATTTGAACTGACCACACACCTCAGTCCATAGAAAAACCCATACTACAACACAAAACTACCAAAGGTTTCATGCAACCGAAGGCTTCATGCTGGGCATTACATGCCACACGAAGCCTTAGCTGTTAGTGGCTGTTATTCTTTCATTCGTCATTTCTTTTCAAATATTTTGTCGGCACATTGTCTGTCAACCAAACGCCATTGTCTGAAATGAAAAACTGGTAATTGTCATTATACATTTGGTCAGCAAACACTTTGAAAACAAATGGTTTTCCGTGTCTCTGTCCAACTTTTAAAGC
>JBBQIF010000217.1:0-5719 GCA_038324665.1 Bacteroidia bacterium | reverse complement strand
ATAAAAGGTTCATCGCCTTGTAAATTAATAAGTACGTCAAAATCAAAATCTAATTTTCCTGCCGCTTCAAAACACCTATCAGTACCGCTGATATGGTAAGGAGATGTATAAACACACTCACCAAATGTACTGACATGGTTGAATATCCTTTCATCATCCGTTGCAACAATCACCCTTGCATTCAGTTTTGCTTTCTTAGCTTGCCTATAAGTGCGCTCTACTAAGGATTTACCATGTATATTTACCAATGGTTTTCCTTCAAACCTTGTAGAAGCATAACGCGATGGAATAACAATCAATACTTTCATACCTTTTTTAGAATGAAACACTAAATCCAAATTTAATCCCGAACCTGCGTGCACCAGGGTTATCCAAGTGAGTTAAACGATGGACAGCCGCAATCTGCAAAATCTTAAAAATATTTTCAACCCCGTACGCTACTTCCACATAAGGCTCCTTGTTGATCTGATTATTAAGTGTGCTTACCGGACTTCCATTATCATACGTTGGATAAAAAGAGGTGTTTTTTGCGCTAATGCTTCCCATCACAGCCCTAGCTTCCATAAATTCTCTCCATTTCAGTTTTTTCATCAGGGGTATTCTGTTTAACAAGGCACCATAAAAAAGGTGCTCCATTTTCAAAAATAAACTTCTGTCGGTAACAAACTCAAAAAAATTCATGAGGTTATAAGATGTAGTACTGTAAAAGAAGGATTGATTTCCCCTGTGCACTTCCAATAAAGGGTAAGGCAATTTTTCAAATATCTTGGTAGCGGACATTGTAAAGTCTGTGCGGCCCCAATAACCAAAACTTAGGCCCTTTTCTACAGTAGCAGTTACCCTGTTATAATCGAACCTGCTACCAAATACGCCTTTCATACCGTGTGTATAATTTACTGACAATGCCAGGGCTCCAGGTTTTGTCTGCCTCACCCGCTCGTTATCATTTTGAAGATAATATTCCTTTGGTGCCCATCGCAATCCGACTGTAATGGCGGCATTGGTAAAATTACTCGACCTTATAGAGGTGTCATTAAGGTTTTCACCATAGACAAAGTTAAATTTTTTTACATGCTCGAACTGGAATTCTTTATGCTGGAAAACAATTTTTGCATTCCAGCCCCTAATAAACTCACTGCTTGCCCAAAACTTGCTTTCTTTGGCCCTGTTTAACTGGCTGGCGCCAAAAACAGAAACGGCTGTATAAAGGTTACTGGCACCGTAATAATCATCCGAAACACCTATTTGTTCAACATCTTTTTTATAGGAAAGGCCAACTGTGGACCAATGCTTTCGACTTAAAATTGCTTCTGCAGCTCCTTTGTACTTCCATTGCTGTCCTGCAACATCCTGTAAACCATAAGCAGCATAACCACTCAGTGTAAATTTTTTACTGAATGAGAAATTGGTTCTGGCTCCCAACCTGATTTTATTACCCTCAAGTGCATTATAACCATAAAGAAGTGCATAAGGTCCAAAATCCAGTTTGCCAATTTTTTTATACCCATTAAAAATAATATTAATGATTTCAATATAGCTTTTTATTATTTTAATATTGGTAATTGTATCAATTTTTGCCAGCGCCCTCTTTTCATCTATGGTCAATTCTTCATGTCTAACACTATCCCAAAAAGCGTCGGATTTACCTGTAGCATCTTCCTCCAGTAATATCGGATAGTCGAAAAACTTAGGACTCCTTTCCTTGTTTGTTATTATTTTTTCAGATGAACTTGAAAACACAGCCACCATCCCAGGGGAGTTTTTTGATAATTCCGCTATATCAATCAGTACCCGGTTCTTAACAGGAATATAAGCCCCTGTTTCAGTTGGTTCATATTCTTGGGTAATTTTCAATTTTTCAACAAAATTAAGGTTGGCCTTGTTGGTAATACTAAGGGACAATCTCCTTAAAGCAAACGTACTGTCCTCTATCCAAATATAACCTGTGAAAACAAGGTCGAGTGGATTTTTAGGAGTCACCTCTATTTGGAAAATTTTATTGATACTGCCATACGGAACATAAGAACTCTTTAGTTTATAATTATAATATAAGAAAGAAGATTTGCTGATAGGTGAAATAAAATTCTTCTGCAATATCGAAAGGATATTATCATTGAAATTATACTGTTGGAATGTGGATCCAAGCAATTGGGAAAGAAATGAGCCATCTTCAACACCAACACCTTTTACCCTTGATGCAATAATGACTTCCTTGTTCCTATTCGGATTCTTATTATAATAAAAATTACTTAAGTTTTCTGATAGGAAAATAGGCAATACCTGCTTTCCTTTTTCTTCATTTAAAGAACTTATGGTATCAAAAACCTGTTCCACGCCTTTTAACATCCTGTTCTTATTTTGCTGTGACACATTATTAATAGCAATCTGTATCTTGGTAAAATTTTCACATTCATAGGAATTCAAATTTTCAATATTATGCTTACCTTTAGCCTCCTGCGCAAACTTTATGATTCGAAGCGCCCTATTCACCTTATTTGAAACAGTAACTGTATTAAATGCCTTAACCTCGGGCAACATTTTGATATCTATTGTCTGCACCTTGCCTAACTTTATTACGAAAATATAATTGGAATACCCAACATAGGATACAATAACGGTATCCCTTGCCCCCTTTGTTGTAAGATTATAGATTCCATCAAAATTGGAAGTAGTCCCTTCGTTAGTTGAATCTATTGATAAATTTGCTCCTGTGATGGGTTCACCTGTTATGGCATCGGTAATTTTGCCCTTGACTACTGTTACCTGACTATAAGCTGAAGAAGAACCTAAAAGCAGAGCTACTAATAATAATCTGGACATAAAGATACAAACCTACATTTTTTTTCCAAATTACAATACCATGTTGTTCATACATGCTTAAATAATGGACAGTCGGGACGTAAAGCTTTATCTATAGCCAAAACAGATAGTTAACCAAAAAGCTAGAAACCTGTCTGCATTAAATTGAACTTGTAAAAATCTTTATTGTATAGAACATAAGGTTCGCAAGAAGCGTCCCGTCTTTGCAAGACCCATCAGTAATCAGTATAAAAAAGAAATTATTTTTTCTAATCTAAAGACGAAGATCTCTCAGATACTTAACGACGCTCACTTTTTTTTAGCCACTTTATCCCAATCGTGCAAAACAATAATACACAAGCAAAAAAGAAGGATAATTTACCTGTAATATTTCCATACTTTACATAAAATGTGTGGATATTATTGGGCTCCAGAAAACATTTGAAAGCTGTTCTTTCATTGTATTTTGTCTGTTGTGAAATTCGTCCGAACACATCAATTTTGGCAGAAACACCAGTATTGGCGCTCCTAATCATTTCCTTACGCGTTTCAATACACCTTATAGCACCAAACAATAAATGTTGCTTAAAACCAGGTGTATTGCCCCACCATCCATCATTGGTAATAACGGCAAGGGCGTTGGCGCTGTCTCTTACAAATTCGCTCACATAATCTCCAAATACAGATTCATAACAGATTAAAGGGGCTATTTTCAATCCCTTGCAGGGCACAAAATTAATAGGTTTACTACTAACACCAAGACTTCCTGAAGTGCCACCAAGGTTAATACTAAGTTGTTCCAAAAATGCAAATGGCATTTTTTCAACGCCAGGAACAAGACGTGATTTATGATAAATGTTCTTAACTCTATTATCCTTTATAAGAAGCGCAGTATTGTAACTGTCCCACCATTTTGAAGAGAAACTGTCGTATCGTGCACTAACTGAAGGCCTCACTTTTGCTTCATATATATTAATTGATTCGGCCCCTGCCAATACGGCTAAACCCGTATTGTTAGTCATTTCCCTAGCCGGCACCAACAATTCACTTTCATTGATTCTTCCTTCTTCATTCCATCCTGTGATAGCAGTCTCAGGCAACACCAATAATTTAGTTTGAGGTGTTATCAATGGCCTTGCAACATCGAGTGCAAACTTCAACTGGCCTTCATCTGTAATGTAATTTTCTCCGCTGCTGAATTTTTCAGTATATGGGTCTATATTGGGCTGAGAAACAACACATTCTATTGCATAATTTTCACCACTTGAAGTTCTTAAATTGACTGACTTTGAGACCAAAAACGAAAATCCTAAGATCAAAAGTACGCCAGTAATCGGTTGCCATATTTTTCTATAATTCCCTATTCTTATAATCTTAATTATCCAGATATTAGAACACAATATAAGTAAAGTCCCACCCATTTCTCCTGTAAATTCATACCATTGTATAAACCACGGAATGCTCGCAAAGCCTTTACCTAAAGTCATCCATGGCCAGCTTGCACTCCAGTTGAAATGAATATACTCCACAGCCAGATAATAAAACACTAGGGACAAGTACCCAGTACGTGGCAATCCCTTATTGGTTAATGAAAACAACCAGAAAGGCAAACTCATAATGAGGGAATTAGCAAAAAGCATCATCAGACAACCGCTTGGACTCGCATTCCATACCCACCAGGTGGATCCAGTATTAAAAATGAGCATTGCTATATATGAATAGCACCACAATCTTATATGACGGCGTTTTTCATTCCTTAATTGCTGATGGATAAGCAACAATGGCACAAAGCCAATTAGGAGAAGGAATGCTGTGGGAAGCGGGGGCCACGCCAAGTACATAACAAGGCCCGAAAGACAGGCCAGCACAATCTTTTTCTTAAACATCTTTTTTACCTTCTATTATGATTACAAACTCGCCTTTAGGTGCCTTCACATTAAAATGCGAGGAAACTTCTTCCAAAGTACCATTCACAGTTTCTTCAAATAACTTGCTGATTTCCCTTGATACAGAAACCAGACGATCATTCCCAAAATATACCATACTGTCTTTTAATAAGGCCTGCAATTTATAAGGACTTTCATAAAATATCATCGTTCTGCTTTCATTTTTTAAAATTTCGAAGCGGGTCTTCCGCCCTTTCTTAACGGGCAAGAAACCCTCGAAAACAAATTTATCACAAGGCAAACCACTTTTCACCAAAGCAGGAACAAATGCTGTTGCCCCGGGTAAGCATTCCACCTTGATATTATTTTTATAACACTCACGCACTATTAAAAACCCTGGATCGCTGATACCGGGTGTACCGGCATCAGTAACTAAAGACATATTTTTACCAGCCATCAACTGATTGAGTACGTCCTTATATTTTTCATGTTCATTGTGTGCATGGTAACTTTGCATCGGTTTACTGATTTCAAAATGTTTCAATAAAATACCTGTATTCCTTGTATCCTCGGCAAGAATTATATCAGTCTCTTTCAGTATTTCTAAGGCTCTCAAGGTAATGTCCTTCAAGTTTCCCACAGGGGTAGGCACTAGATATAATTTTCCTTTCTCCTGCATTAAATTGCTTTACTAATATCTATGTGGAATAAACCCTTTAAACCGAACAAAACGATACTCCACAAAAGTATGGATAATAATTGCACCCTGATAATTTTAACTTTATGGTGTTCAAAAGATGCACTTATAATACAACCCAAAGGTATACTGATAGCCATTGGACTTAAAAGAGCAATCCCTATCAGACCATAACTATTTTTGATTTTAATAAGTTTTTTTAATTTGGCGTATTTAATCCTGAAAAAATGGATTTTTTCAAAATATTTTGAAATAATAGCGCCTAGGTAAGTGAAAACAAATACACCTATAGATCCTCCAGCCATCACAATCAACATATCAAAATACCATGTCCGAT
>JBBQIF010000216.1:0-5748 GCA_038324665.1 Bacteroidia bacterium | reverse complement strand
TGCTCAATGATCCGCACCCTGATAAAACAGTACAGAGCATATAACTAAGGATGAGTAATTGCAAAAATGAAGGTTTCATTTGTTGAATGAGAAAGGATTAAAAACCCTATCCTTTAACAAATGTAACTAAATAATTGAATAGGCAAAGAAATGCCTAAACTTTAAACTCCGATGTCGTATGGAACTCTATCTTTGGGTTTTGTTGTATCGCTGTATTCAATATCCAAGAGGTTTCTGCTAGGAAAACCAAGTTGTCGTCTTTATCTTTTACAATATTCTTCTGTCGAAATTTACAAAATTCGACAATAGCTTCTGCATCTCCGGTCATCCAGCAAGCCTTAAAGAAATTGCGGGGCTCAAATCGGCATTTGGCGTTGTACTCATTTTCCAGTCGGTATTGAATCACCTCAAATTGCAGTTCTCCAACAGTGCCTATAAATTTCCTGTTGCCCGGTTCCTGCCTGAACAATTGCGCTACGCCTTCGTCCGTTAACTGTTCTATGCCTTTCTCCAATTGTTTCGATTTCATTGGATCTAGATTGATTAATTCTTTGAATATTTCTGGCGAGAAGGAGGGAATCCCTTTGTACATCAGGTCTTCGCCTTCTGTTAGGGTATCACCTATTTTAAAATTGCCGGTATCGTACAATCCAACCACATCGCCTGCAAAAGCATTCTCCAGCAATTCCTTGCTATCAGCCATAAAGGTAAAGGGACTGGAAAATTTCATGTTCTTATCTAGGCGCACATGGTGAAAAAATTTATTGCGCTCAAACTGCCCTGAACATACGCGCAGAAACGCAATTCTGTCGCGGTGACGGGGGTCTAAGTTGGCGTGAATCTTAAAGATAAAGCCAGAAAATTTAGCTTCGTCAGGCTCAACTTCTCTGTCACCACTATGTCGGGGTTGAGGAAAGGGTGCTATTTCCAGAAACTTTTCAAGCAATTCCTTGATCCCGAAATTATTCAAAGCACTGCCAAAAAATACAGGTGCTTCGCGGCCTTCCAAATATTCTTCTACCTTAAATTCACCATAAACACCTTGAATCAGGTCAACATCCTGGCGCAATTGATTGGCATCCTTTTCTCCAACAATCTCATCGAGCTCGGGATCACTCAAATCATCAATCCTTACTATATCCTTGCTTATTTTGGTTTTATTGGCTTCGAACAAGTTGATGCTCTTGTCATATATTTTATAAACACCTTTAAACTCCCTGCCGCCATTGATAGGCCAGCTCATAGGGCGCACTTTGATTTTCAATTTTTGCTCCAGTTCGTCTATCAGGTCGAATGGGTCGCGACCATCTCTATCCACCTTATTAATAAACACTATAACGGGTGTTTGACGCATTCTGCACACTTCCATCAACCTTTCAGTTTGCTCTTCTACGCCCTTCACGCAATCAATCACGAGTATTACACTGTCAACGGCAGTAAGGGTGCGGTAAGTATCCTCGGCAAAGTCTTTGTGACCGGGAGTGTCGAGTATATTCACCAGTTTACCGCCATATTCAAAAGTCATGACGGAGGTAGCCACAGATATTCCCCTTTGTTTTTCTATCTCCATAAAATCTGAAGTGGCTGCTTTCTTTATTTTATTGGATTTTACCGCTCCTGCGGTTTGTATGGCCCCTCCGAACAATAAGAATTTTTCGGTTAAAGTTGTTTTCCCCGCATCAGGGTGACTAATAATGGCAAAGGTCTTACGTTTCTGGATTTCACTTTTCAAATTCACGGGTGCGAAGATAATATTTTTTTTAGTGAGACTCCATTTATAGCACCTTTAGGTCTATAAATGGTAAGTCGAAACTTGTCCCTGATAGTGAAGCTCATCAGTGGTTAATCCTGACAACGCAGTTCGTCAGGATTTTTGTTAATATTTATTGCCATTAGAATGTTACAAGAATTTTAATGGAAATTTTCAAAAATTTCAAGTTTTAAGTACAAGTTGAACATTTAATTTTGCATTTCTCGCTATTCTATTCTAATTTTGCGATTGAATAATGCGCAGCTATATAATTTCCTTCAGTTTGTTACTTGTAGTTTCTTGTAAACAAACTGAGAATGATACTTCAGCTAAAGTTTTTCCAGTTGGAGATACTGCCGAATGGTTGAATACGGATGAGAATTTTAGCGCTAAAAATAGACAGGGAAACAATTCCGAGAATTCTCCAGATACTATTTTTACACTTTACAACGATTTGAATAATGATGGTACAAGGGACACTGCCATTGCCATCAGTTTTGCCAAAAGCCAGCATACGGAGATTCATTTTTCCTGTTTTAAGCCTTTGATTCTGAATGATTATTTAACGGAATTACAGATTACAGATGCCGGTGATCTGAATGAGGACGGTAAGCATGAAATTTTGATTTTACAAGAAGGCAGCGAAAGTTGCTGGAATAATTTAAAACTGTATTCTTTTAATGGTGTATGGAGTGAGAAATACAGTGGTATGACTTACCAATGTGTAGAGAAGCCAATGTACCAGTTCACAAAGCTGAATGATAAAACCATTCAAATGATTACTTATGGCTATAGCAAAGATTCTGTAGATGTAGTGAGCGGGGATACCCTGGAGCAGGTGTTGCCCAATCA
The DNA here is from genome assembly GCA_038324665.1 of Bacteroidia bacterium. Lineage (GTDB taxonomy): Bacteria > Bacteroidota > Bacteroidia > NS11-12g > UBA955 > JABMMZ01. The sequence continues at coordinate 3,146 of JBBQIF010000216.1, read as the reverse complement.
GCAAATGGTACATATTATTCGCTGGTAGGTTGCCATCAAGGCCGCCCAAATTGGAATTAATTTCTATTAAAATTAGGGCAAAATTTTGTTTTTAGTCTCCAATTCACTTTTGCATTTGTTTACACTTTACTGTAAAGTGTAAACAGTAAACATTTTTAATCATTACTCCGGATATATTAAGCTAACAATCGTAAAAAACTCCTCTGCTTTCACCCTTCTTCTCAATCGCCATTCATTCGGAAATAAATTATTAATCCGATTACCTGCGAATTTGCCTAAACCCATAATTAAATTTTCATATTGCAACACTACATAGCCTTTGTTTTGTGAAGACAATGGCAGAGCCTGTTTGCCTAAATAGGCCAATACCTCTTGGTATTCCAATAGTTTGGTCTCAAATGCATTGGCATTGAAAATTGTTGAAAAAGGTAAATATTCAGAAGGAATCAGGAGTTTGTCGTTCTTCTCGCAAACCTTTGTGCCAATGCTATAACAATTAACAGTTGGATGAAGGTCTTCGAATAATTCCCTGCTCCTTTCTGATAAGGCAACAATATTGTTTTTAAATTCGTAAAATGAAGTTTCTCGGGTAACAAAGTCTTTATATTGTGATGCATCCTTTACTTCTTTCAAAAAAAAATTTTTCTTTTTAACTGACTCTTCTGTTTCACCTTCCTCTTTTTGTAGCAAGGCGATAAAGAAACCTTCTCCTTTTACATGGTGAGGGTAGCACTGGTGCATGTAATTTTCATTGCCGTTAAATGTAAAATGTACGGGCAGAAAACCCTTCTGTTGCAATGCATTTATTTGTAATTCGTTTTCTGCAGGGTTATAAGTACATGTGCTGTAGATTAAAAAGCCACCCGGTTTTAAACATTGGGTCACATCTTCAAGTATCCTTTTCTGGCGCAAAGTGCAGATCTCCATATTGGCAATGCTCCATTCCTCAATCGCCTTCTCGTCTTTCCTGAATAAGCCTTCGCCACTGCATGGGGCGTCAACAATTATTACATCAAATAATTCGCCACATTTTGCAAAGTCCTTGCTGTCGGAGTTGGTAATAATGGTATCAGGGTATCCCCATTTGGTTAAATTTTCATTTAGCACCGCAACCCGAGTTCTAATCACTTCATTGCTTACCAATACATCACCTTTGGATAATAAGGAGGCAATATGGGTGCTTTTCCCTCCTGGTGCCGCGCATAAATCTAGTAAACTAAGTTGACCATTATTTTCAGCTTTAATTTTCAATAAGGCTTGCTCTAACGCCATGCTGCCTGCTTCTTGTACATAGTACGCGCCGCCATGCCACAAGGGGTCGGCAACGAATAGCGGCCGTTCCGGCAGGTAATAGCCATTGCTACACCATTCTACTTTCTCCAGGTTTAATTTCCTCTCAAACTTATTTGGATTAATGCGGATGGAAATAGGAGTGGGTAAATTCAGACTATTTTCAAAATCAGAAAATACATTCTGTCCTAATTGCTGAATCATGCGTTCCGTAAATTCTTTAGGCAATACCTTCATAGAAAATTATTTAGCTAAAGTGATACCACCCATTATAAGTACCATGCCGGAAATCTGCGTCAATCCAATAGATTCTCCATCTGCTATGCCCCACATAAATGCTACAACGGGGATCAGGTAGGTAACCGAAGAAGCAAATAGGGCAGAAGATTTTTTTACAAGACGGTTGAAGACAATCAATGAAACTGCGGTACCTAAAACACCCAAAATAAATAGATAAATTAAAGACACTTGGGCGCCAGGCATTGCAGCCGCAGTGTAAGTATGTTGGCTTATGCCTATAAATAATGCAGGCACAGAAACCATTGTAAGCGGAACCATGCTGTTGGTTAGCGCGGGCAGGTGACCCAGTTTAGATTTTATTATATTGACATTGATGCCATATAATAGAGCGGCGAGTATCACCTTTAAGCAAGGATAAAAATAATCTAAATGAAAGGATAGACCTTGGGCTTTAGGATTAGTGAAAATTAAAATAAGGGCACCGCAAAGGCCAACAATAATCCCAATAATATGCTTCACTTTAAATTTTACATGAAATAAAATAGCGCCAAATATCAAGGTTGATAAAGGAGTCAAGGCATTCAATGCGCCTGATAGTGAACTTGGAATTTCTGAAGCGGCACTGGCAAATAAGTAGGCAGGTATTAGGTTTCCAATTGTGCCTGAAATAGCCAAAAACATCCATTCCTGTTTTTTTAATTTTTTATAAATATTAATGAAAAAGAATACTGCGAAACTGCCAGCGAAAACAAGTCTTAAGGAAGCCATCTGTAATGGTGTAAATGCCATAAGGCCTTTTTTCATGAGGATAAAGGCGCTACCCCATACAAAACCTAAAAATAAAAGAACCAGTACCGTCTTAAAGTCGATTTTCACGGGTGCGAAGGTAATTAAATTGTGGGAGAGTTGGTAAGCGGAGCCGAATAGGCAATGAGCAATAGGCAATGAGCAATAGGCAATGAGCAATAGGCAATGAGCAATAAGCAATAGGCAATAAGCAATAGGCAAAGAGGACAGTTTGCTTATTGCCAATTGGTTCTCTTTGCTAATATGCTTCCTTTGCTTATTGCTCCCATTTGCCTATTGCTCCCTTTTGCTTATTGCTTCCATTTGCCAATTGCTCCCATTTGCCTATTGCTCCCTTTGCATATTGCCAATTGGTTCTCTTTGCTAATATTCTTCCTTTGCTTATTGCTCCCTTTGCTTATTGCCAATTGGTTCTCTTTGCTAATATGCTTCCTTTGCTAATCCACATGCCTCAACACTATCCTAAATGTCGTCTTTTTACCGGGTATGCTTTCTTTAACTGTGATGTGTCCTTTGTGGTAGTTTTCAATGATTCTTTTTACCAATGAGAGGCCCAGTCCCCAACCGCGTTTTTTCGTAGTAAAGCCAGGTTTAAAAACCCTTTTAAAAAGTGATTTTGGCATGCCTTTACCTGTATCGCTGATATCTATTAGTACCACCTTGTTGCGTTGTCTCACATTAAAAGTAATAGTGCCTTGACCTTCCATAGCATCTATGGCATTTTTGCACAGGTTTTCTATCACCCATTCAAATAAAGGCATATTGATAACAGCGTTGCAGGATTCCGCAGGTTTAATAAAATTGTATGT
>JBBQIF010000215.1:0-5765 GCA_038324665.1 Bacteroidia bacterium | reverse complement strand
CCATACAACCCCTATTGTTACTTTATTGATTGCACCGGGCTTTAAGGTAAACGGCCCTGCAGACTGTAAAAACCTCCTATCGGCCGGTGAATTTCCAGCAGTATATTCATTCCAGCAAGGAAGACTTGCAGTAGCAGGATTGGTACAATCATCAAACATAAATTTTGTTTTAATTGATCCGCCAACACCATTGCCTCCAAATGTCACATCATTTCCATTTTGCCATTTAGCCTGCAAATAATTATAATAATCAATCGCCTGATTAGGGTTACCATTTATAGGATCAGAATTATTGTTATAATAAACAAATGCACCCATTCCCAATTGAACACCACTTGAGTCAGTTGGCCCTTCGAAGAAATCGACACCAACACTTGGCGGGTTCAGTCCATAGCCCAATACACCTTCATCATTGTCATCACCATTATAGCAATAGCCTAAACTTCTACCTACATCGCAACCAACATAATCATCCGAATAATTTCCTAAATCCGCATCCACCCATTCTCCAAAATAGGTTTTATCCAATGCTTCAAAACCACGGTTAATAATTTTTGTGGTGTAAAAAGTCATGTTATTAACTTCATCATTGGTCTGGAAAGCAAAACCGGTAGTCTGCAATTCCAACCCAATTGGAATACCTCCGGTTTCAGAGTGTACATTGCCCCGATCATTAAAAGCGAACCATATCATCTGGTCTGGTTGGTCTTTAGGTCCATTTTGCGCGAAATCCCTAGTGCGATCAAGCACAGGATAACAACCACTTGTAGGATCATAAATAGTCAAATTAGTTTTGGGAGCATTAGGGTCAATAAAATTTGCCAAGGAATTATTGGCTTGGTTGCTACCACCCGGGTTATTTGGGTTACCTGGTGCAGGCCAGTTTAGAATATTTGAAGATACATCGCCTGTAAGTTGTTGGGTAAGCAGTTCCGCCCTTGTAACTTTGTACATTTTATCCCAATCTTCGCATCTCTGTGGATCAGTACTCACATTGAGCGTATCGAGTGTACCTGGCCAGAAATCATTTCCAGTTTGGCGGTAGGTCATGGCCGCAATCCTGAGATTACCATCGCCCCTGCCCAACCCACCAATCCATAAAGCTCCCGCAAATAGTGAGTGCCTCCTAACAGTATTGGCATCTGTCACTTTTGGAATTTCATATCTTGGGTTATTTAAATCCCACCACATATCACCACCATTTTGAAGCTTGGTACGTACGTTATTAATATCTAAATCTGCACTTTGAGACGCAGCTTTACAAGAATTGGCAAACCGGGCTACACCCTGATTATCTAATTGATTTGATTTGTTGCCCTTTTGACCAATATTTTTAATCTCAGCAGCCTTTGCAGTTAATCCTGCGAAAGCAATTGCCAGTATTAAAATTAATTTTTGATAAACACTTTTCATATCTGTATAAATTTAATTGTTCTTGTTAATATTAATGGTTGCCTAGAAAGTTAATTTAGCGCCTAGTCTCATAAAGCGAGGAGCTTGATAATTTCCCGGACTGTTGATAGCTGTTCTGTAATAATAGTTATATGCTTCTGAGCTCAATGTAGTTTTCAAGTATTGTTGTCCTTTAGGTGAATTAAGGTAACCATCATCGGAAGGGGATCCGGTATAAGGATAATTTCCCACCACATTTTGTGTATTCAATACATTGGTAATCAAATAATAAATCTGTAATACCGCATTCCTGGATTTTCCATTGCTGTAATCCCATTTCAAACGGATATCTTTTGATATGTTAAGATTGGCATTGAACTGCCAAGGTAAACGTGAGCCATAAGGTGATCCTTTAATAGGGGAACGGTCAACGGACCCTACTTGAATTGGTTGGGAAGTGGCAGTATAAGGTAAGCCTGAAGTAGCAGTATAAGTGACATTAAAATTGGTATTTGCCAATAATTTTGTCTTGCCTATAATTGGCCCTTTATAATCGCCTTTTTTCTCATCACTGAATTCCCAGTTGAATATTCCTTTTAACTGATGACGAATATCCAAATCGCCCAATGGGAACAAGCTCCTTAAATTTGGTTGGTTACTGGCAATCAATGCCCTTTGTGAATTGATATTGGAACCTGTACCATCAGCAATTTGCAATGTGTAATTTCCATTCAGGGAGATATTATTCTTGGATTTATAATCCAATTCCATAATGAATCCTTTTACTGTACTGAAATCAATGTTATTATAACTGATATAAGTAATAGGATAGGCCTGATTGTATTGATAAATTGAAATGTCATTTTTAGTTTCCCTATAGTAAGAAATCAGGGTTAATAAGGTAGATCTAGAGACCTGTTGTTTAAACCCAATCTGGTAATCTGTGGTAATACGTGATGTTAAAGCAGGGTTTGCTAAGGTAGCACCGTTTTTCTGAGTCATGTAATAATAATCGTCAATGGTCAGGAAATTAGCACCAGGTAATGGCCTTTGAGCCAACACATCATAACTTGCATAGAACAAACTTTTGTGATTTAAAGGGAATTTAAAGAACACACGAGGTAATATATTCACTTTGGGTTTGTAGTCTTTAAATGAATTTTCAGTCATCTCTTTCTGATTAGGATTAACCAAGTATGGTGCAATTCTGCCATTACTGGTTTGATTGGCAATTAAATCAGGAGTGGACAATTGCTTACCAGTAGCATCATACCAAGTGTTTTCTTTCCTATAACCCAATATCTTGGTTGGATTTTTTACATCATTTACATAAACGGCATAATCACTGCCAATATTAGAAGGATGCTTAACTTCATTGCCATCAAGTGTGCTCACTTCACCAACAGTCTTTATAGGATATAGTGAGTAGGGGTCTTTAAGTGTTAACTGGTTAGCATCATACCTTTCCAGCCTTAATCCTAAACGGAACTCAAGATCATCCAGGTAAAATTTATCCTGAAACCATGCGGCAGTATAAATAGGCATGAATGCACCTATGCTCCTTTTGGTTTTGTCCTGCAGGAAATCATTCACGCTTGGTTTTCCCCTTAATTTATTACCCAAATGGTCATAACCATAGTAGTTCACATAACTTGATCCATTATTCAGCAACTCATCAGCACTGAACATATTCAAACTGAAATCACCCGGGTTATATGAATTAACGTCTAAAAAAGTGCTTTGTGTAATTGGCTTACCATAAATATCTGTGGCACCCTTGTCTATCAATTTCTGCCTGAACTCCTTATCAAAATGGGATTGCTTATCAGCATTTACCAGACGATTATATTTAATCGTATCTTGGAAAGTGCCATTAGCATCATAAGATAAAATTGGATGGGTTTTATCCAATTCAGAAATATGGCTGTTGGCCAATTGGTACATGAGGTTCCATAAACCATTGGTGCCCAATCCATATCCACGACTAACTGTTTGCTCGTAAACCAACCCAAATTGAAGGGCATGGGCACTCGATTTCCTATCTGCGGATTTGATTGGCCCTTTTAATTCTGCTTCTCCAAGTGCATATAGGGTATAGCGCTCTTGTTGCGATTTGTTATAACCGGCCTGCTGAATACCGGGAACATTAAATAATGAGTAGATAGGGCTTGGGTTGCCTCCATTTAATAAACCCTGGTAGGTCCTGATTTGGTTATCGCTCGTTAGGGTGTTTCCCCTGTCATCAAATACATTTTGAGTATAATTGGCCCTTACTGGATTCTTATCGGAAGCTATGAATTTAATACTTGTATCTCTGAAGCCTGCTTGTTCCCAAAAAGTTTTTAGGTAAACAGTATCGCCATTCTGATCAACAAAAGTACGGGCAGGTGCATTGGGATTATTATTTGAATTAAAGCCATAAGCTGCAGTAGGATAGTGTTTAAATTGACCTATATAACCATAATCGAAGAAATTTTTTCTGAAGTTCTGATCCTGGGTAGTTGCCCAACTTGACTGGTAATCAAAACGAATTGTAAAGTAGGCGTTATTGAGGGTAGAACCATTGGCCCTTTTAGTAGAATCAGGGTCCTTAAATTTCTGGGTGAATTTTACATAACTTAATACATCTGTTGTAGTCCTTAAAGGGTTCGTTTTATAGGCCATTATACTAGAATTACCTCCTACATTAGTAGCGTTACTGTAATTAAAATTGGCGAATGCGCTTAAATAAGACATATCTGATATCCTAAAATCAAATTTAGCGTTCATACTAGAACTGTAACTTCTGGCATTATCCCTTACTTTTACATTGTTGAAATCCTTAGCTGTCAAATAATTGGCAGAACTAACATAGCCCGCGTCCTGACTGAAAGTCAAAGGCTTTTTTTCGAGTTCCGCTAATTTATCGTCCTTTATCTGGTAGTATCCTATATAAGAAGGTACATCCTTTTGGTAAGAGAAATTACCACCAAAATTTAAAGCCGCAACTGCAAACTTTCTGGGTTCATTCACACTTGTTTCACTGTATAATGGGTTTTTCTTAAATAAAAGGGGCATCCCTATATATCCTTCAATTAAATTGTAGTGATAAGGATTAAACATACTGGAACTTACAATTTCCAATCCTTTTGAGGTTCTGGATGATACCCCACCCCTTGTGGTGATGGAAATACCAAGACCGGTAAAATCGCCGTACTGTGCTGGGATACCTGCTTGCAATACATCTACGCTTCCGCTCATCGCTTGTGTCAAGTTTGTATTAAAAACACGCACACCATCAATGAAATATGCTGTAGCATTCGTCCTGGAACCCCTGCCGCTTAATCCGCCAGAAGCCACTGTAACACCTGACGCCAAGCCAAGTAGGTTAGTAAAACCCCTTTGACCAGTTTTTAGCAATGTCTTTTGATTAAGCGAAAAAGAAGTTTCCGTCTTTTTAAGGTTATTTTGTTGTTCCAAATTCTTTGGAATTCTAGTACCTTTCATCACGTATAATTCGGTCTCAACTGACAGATCAAAATTTTTGGTATTATTCGGCGTAACTTCAAATTCAGAATTAGCAAAATCCTTATAGCCGGTTTTACTTACTTTAAGAACGTATGTGCCTGGACTAACATCCACAAATGTGAAGCTACCATTTGGGTCAGTTGTTTTCTTATCCGATAAATAATCTTCTTTATACAATAAGACCACTGCACCGCTCACTGGTTTGTCGTTTTCATCTTTTACATAACCTTTGATAGTTCCCGCGTTGTTCTGACCCATGGTATCCATAATGGCACCAATGGTTAGCATAGTTAATAAAACAATTTTGTAAGTATATTTATTCATGGTACCGTATATATTTCTTTAATTTTTTGTTATTTTAAAAAGTGCAGCAATTTCATCTTTTTTTTTCGAAATTTCAACTTTCATCTAATATTTTTTTAAATTAGTCGTAAAATTTACAAGCTTCCCTGCCAGCACCTCTGCTATTTTAAAGTAACTTTCAACTGTCCATCCCGCAATATGTGGGGTAATGATTACATTGGGCAATGCAGCCAAGGCATTAAACTCATCCATTTCTGTGGTTGTATAATTTTCGAATTTTTCATTCTCAAGTACATCTGCACCAAAAGCATTGATTTTACCACCAATCAGAGCGTTATAAATATCCTTCTGATTGGCAATTTTGCCCCGAGATGTATTGATTAGTATTATACCATTTTTACAACTGTTTATAAATGAATTGGTAATTAACCCTTTTGTATCATTATTTAGAGGAATATGTACACTGATAATATCAGAGTATGCTAATAATTCAGGTAAATCAACTGCTTTCACATTCACATCAGTAGAAGGTACAAATTTATCATAGCTGATTAGGTTAGCAT
>JBBQIF010000214.1:0-5779 GCA_038324665.1 Bacteroidia bacterium | reverse complement strand
CAATAGACCCAAAGGAATTTTTCTTTTTTGGTATTAGTTTTACCATTATAGGCACCGGTTTTTTTAAACCCAACATCTCTACATTTGTAGGCAAGCTGTACAAAGATAATGATCCAAGAAGAGATGCAGGATTTTCTTTGTTTTATGCAGGCATTAACCTAGGTGCATTGATAGGTGGCTACCTGTGCATCGCCGTTGCCAATGGCACCATGCTTGGATCTGTTATACCTGCCAATTTGCGTTGGAATGTTGCATTCGGATTCGCAGCCGTGGTAATGTTTATTAGCCTACTAACTTTTGTTCGCACGCAAAGAAGCTTGGGTAGCATTGGACTTTCGCCTTTGCTTACCTTATCTAAGTCCAAAAGGTTGACTTATGAAGTATGCACTTATCTTGGCTCTTTAGTCATTATTCCTATCATTATGACAATGGTTGCAGAAACAGAGTACACCGACTATTTCATGTAAACGATCGGTCCGCTGGCACTCATTTACCTGTTATATGAAATGCGTAGTTTTACCATATCAGAAAACAAGAAACTCCTCGCCGCGCTTATCTTTATTATTTTCTCCATTTTCTTTTGGGCTTTCTTTGAGCAAAGTGGCGGTTCTTTGAGTCTTTTTGCAGTTAATAATCTTAACAATACGGTTTTAGGGGTTCAATTGGATCCCAACGGCGTTAATAATTCCGCTAATTCCTTCTTTGTTATTGTCTTTGCAGCCCTTGTGGGTATGGCCTGGATATGGATGAACAAAAGAAAAATAGAACCCAATACAATTGTAAAATTTGGGTTAGGATTCTTTTTCCTTGCCGGTGGTTTCTATGTTTTTTATTATACCAAATTCTTTTCAGATGCATCTGGTAGAACCTCTCTCGACTTGTTCACTTTTGGTTGGTTTGTCATTACTTTTGGTGAATTATGCCTCTCACCTATTGGTATGTCTGCCATGACTAAATTATCCCCACAGAAAACACAAGCAGTGATGATGGGTATGTGGTTTTTGGCAAGTGCCTACGGCCAGTATTTTGCAGGTTTACTAGGTGCTAATATTGCAGAAGCTTCAGAAAATGCGAGTAATTTTGATAAGTTGATAGTCTATGCGGATGGTTACAAACAGTTATCTATCGATGCACTGATTGCAGGCCTCATCCTCATCGTTATTTCTCCATTGGTACAAAAATTGATGCAAGGTGTGAAGTAGGGAGGAAAGTTGGCAATTGAAACATAGTTGGCAATTGGCAAAGAAATCTAATTGTCAACTCTCTCCTCTTACCAACTTCCAATTTTCCTATTGCCAGCTTTTCCCATCGCTAACGGTCCCCTCTTGCCAACTGGTTTCTTTCCCCATTGCCAACTGCCAACTATGATTCCCTCTTGCCAACTGGTTTCTTTCCCCATTGCCAGCTGCGAACTATGATTCTCACTTGCCAACTGGTTTCTTTCCCCATTGCCAACTGCCAACTATGATCCTCACTTGCCAACTGGTTTCTTTCCCCGTTGCCAACTGCCAACTATGATTCCCTCTTGCCAACTGGTTCTTTTTTGTTAAAAACTTGTGGCTACCACCCCAATCAATTTTGTACCTTTGCGCTAATGAAATTTTTTATTGATACAGCGAATTTGGCCCAAATAAAAGAGGCTAAAGAATTTGGCATTTTAGATGGTGTTACCACTAACCCTTCTCTAATGGCGAAAGAAGGCATTACAGGTGCTGAAAACGTGATTAAACACTATAAAGACATTTGTAATATTGTAGGCAAAGGCGATGTGAGTGCCGAGGTGATTTCAACTGATTTTGCAGGCATGATAGAAGAAGGTAAGAAATTAGCAGCAATTGATTCTAATATTGTTGTAAAAGTACCTATGATCAAAGACGGTATTAAAGCTATCAGTTGGTTTACTGCCAATGGTATCAGGACTAATTGCACCTTGGTATTTTCCGCAGGACAGGCGATATTGGCAGCAAAAGCCGGTGCTACCTACTTGTCTCCCTTTATTGGCAGGATTGATGATATTAGCTGGGACGGCATGGACCTCATCTCTCAAGTTTCCGATATATATGCCATACAGGATTACGACACCCAGATATTAGCCGCATCTATCAGAAACCCACTCCACATTGTAAAAGCTGCAGAGTGTGGCGCGCATGTGGTAACCTGTCCATTAGACGCTATCATGGGCTTACTCAATCACCCTTTGACTGATATTGGTTTGGCTAAATTCTTAGCAGATCATAAGAAGGCGAACGGGTAACTCTTCGACTCCTATTCCGTACCCTTCGACTTCGCTCAGGGTACTCCCCTTAGTTAAAATAGTGATCCCGCACAGTTAGCGAAGCCGAAGGGTACATCCATCAAGGTTTATCCATCAGATCAAACTCTGTTAAACCTTCATGCTTTATCCACTTCCCTTTTTTAGTCAGGATAAAATAATCTATTCTGCCATCGGGAATATAATATTGCCTATGCCCTGTCATTTGTGGATTGGAAGGTACTAAATTGGAAAAAGTAATCATTTTCTTGGCTGGTTCAAATCTCAATACCATACTCGTTTGGTCGGCGTGGTCGAAGAATACGCGGAACTGGGGCGTATAATCACCCTCCGACATGGCAAATACCGGAGCGCCAATGTGTAATTCTTCATCTTTATCTATCCATAAAACATCTATTATTTTCCTGTTCATAAAACTTGATTTGCCATCAAACCCCAATACACAGTAACATTGGCGTCTTTTCATTTTAAACTGGTACATCTGATAATATAATGCGCCGGGCCAAAAATCTGATGGAAAGTCTTCATAGATGGAATCTGCTTTATTAGAAACATGATCCTTGAGCCAGAAAACCTTTGTTTCAGCATTAGCCTTCTTCCTGTACAGAACTACCCCAAAGTTACTATACTCTTCACGGTCATTGGTCATTACCCAAGTAATGGTCTTCAATTTTTTATCTTCAGATTCCAGTATAGAGATAGTTTGCTTGATAGAATCCAAGTTGGCAGTATAACTATTCTCATCATCCAACAACGTTTTCAAAAGCATCTTAAATGAATCATTGTAACGGAAACGCAGAGGTTCAACCTTACAATAACGCAAGCTATCGGCGTATTTCTTCATCAAAGGATTGTAATCCTGCGCCTGCAAAACAATGCTCTTGCAAAAAAGGAAACATACCAATGTTAAAACTATTTTAAACCTCATACCTATACTATAATCAAAATGATGCCAAATTTATTGTGTTTGCAATATTAAAGATTTTTTAATGCTGTACTTAACCGGGTTTTGCCCGAATGTCTATAAAACATCAAAAAAATGATTGACTTTGAAAAATTAACCTTAAATTTGGTAATGGCAATGCATAAATCCTTGTTTGCGTTTTGCTTCCTTTTAGCATTTTCGCTTCAGGCGCAGGATATGCTTTACCATGTTACCACAGCTAATCCCATGACTTTCAACCCGGCCTTTGCAGGGTCGGCTTTCGGAAGATTCGGAACTTATAAAAACGCACGTTTTGCAACTGGTTTTCAAGTAAGGCAGAATGGCCAACCATTTGAATTTGGTAAATGTGTTTCATTTGACAGGTTAAGCTCTAAATTGGGAGGTGCTATAGGTTTTTCTGCAGAGCATCATTCAGTTCAAAACCTTATCAAGATTGCTTCTTTTAAGGGTATTTACAATTATATTTTGCCTATTAACAAAAACCTTGTAGTTAAAGCTGCTATTGAAATTGGAGTAGAAAATAAAATGCTAGACCTTACCAATATTCGTTTTATAGACATGGGTCAAAATAATTATTTCCAATCTGTATCTCCAATCTACCTCGACCCTATTTTGACGATGCCAAGAGGCAAGAATTATTCTTCTACCTATTTAACACTTGGGACAGGTGTTTTAGTCGAATCGGATAGGATAGCTTTTGGCTTTTCTTTGCGCAACCTGAACCGCCCCAACTGGGCATTTTCTTCAGGCGTAATTCAAAGAAAACCGATGATGACAACTCTCCATTTTCAGGGCGTTATATTGAGGCATGAAAAATATGACGTATATTTTAAAAGCCTCCTTGCTTACCAGGCAACCCAAAACATGCTGAATACAGGCTTTCAGCTCAAAAGCAAAAAGTTGATGGGCGGCTTATTCTATAACTATTACAGTTTATTCCAAGGCAAGCAATCCTGTGCCATGACTAGTATAGGCTACACGTATAATAGATTTTTGCAATTCCGTTATGGATTAGAAAATAACCTATTGTCCAAAATATGGGCACCCAATCATTCTTTCTCAGTGCTGGTTCTTTTAAATTACAAATCCACTTGTACGCGTTGCTGGCCGAGAATCTTTAATAAAGGTCGATACCCTGATCTTACTTTTTAACCCTCAAATTCAGCTGTCTTTCGAAAAAAAGGTTGAAATGAAATGCATCGTTTATTAATTGCAAAGTAAATAATATGCTCTTGTTTCAAAGGCCAATGCTCAAATCAAAAATTGTCAAAAAGACACTCAGACTACTTGCCTTACTTTTCATTTTAATGAATATTATCGCATTTATTCACGCCTATAAATTTACACATTTTGATACCGGTATTGATAAAACAAAAGATCCTTCACAACTTACAACACTTGATAAAGTAGCAGTACTCTTAACGGGCATCAACAATAGCCGGCCGGTCAATAAATCTATGCCTTCGCAGCCTTATGAAATCATCCTTTTACAAAGCAATAAAACCATCGCATGTTGGTGGATAAAGAAAGAAAGCGCCATAGGAACAGTGATATTATTCCATGGCTATGGAGGGGATAAATCTTCACTGCTGGAAAAGTCGGATATATTTCTGGCACTTGGTTATAACACTTTACTAGTTGATTTTATGGGAAGCGGTGGTTCAGAAGGCAATCAAACAACCTTGGGATATAAAGAAGCAGAACAAGTTAAAACTGCTTATGATTACATTGTTCAAAGCGGTGAAAAAAATATCATTCTTTTCGGCACTTCGATGGGAGCAGTTGCTATTTTAAAATGCATTAATGATTATCCGGTTAATCCTTCCGGGATTATCATTGAATGTCCTTTTGGTTCGATGTACCGCACCACTTGTGCCAGGTTCCACATCATGAGAACTCCTGTATTTCCAATGGCGAGCCTACTTGTGTTCTGGGGTGGTGTGCAAAATGGTTTCTGGGCTTTCGGTCATAGGCCAACAGAATATGCGAAAGCAGTAAAATGTAATACCTTGCTGCTATATGGTGAAATGGACAATAAGGTAAGTAGAGAAGAAACAGATGAAATCTTCAATAATATAGGAGGTAAAAAGACGTTTAAAACCTATCCATTGGCGGGGCATGAAAATTACCTGATAAAGTACAAAGAGGAATGGACAAGTGATATTAGTGCCTTCCTGAAAAATCCTATCGAGACAGAATAAAGATTTAATATTTCGATGGCATTACCTTTCGAATCAATTAGTGCATATATGAAAAGTTAGCGGCCAAATAAGGATACTAGTTTTTGTCATTTTATTTGTCAAGAGCACAAATAAATCGCCAAAAACCATTACAACATTTATCAATAACCCCGGGTTTTGACCCGGGGTTATTGATGTTCAACCCCTTCAGGTTTGTAAATCTTAAACATTATTTAAATTGTTTTTAGATTCCTTGTTTTATAAAAATGAGCTATTGTCGTAAAATTATTTATATCCAAAAAGAAAGCCTGACTATTCGGCCAGGCTTTTCTACAAAACTTAATTATAATATTTTATACTAGTTCAATCACCATCGCACTA
>JBBQIF010000213.1:0-5803 GCA_038324665.1 Bacteroidia bacterium | reverse complement strand
CTATTGCAGGAGCATCAAGGGAATTGGAATTACTGGTGCAGTTGATGCCCGATGAAGCACATTTAGTGGCCGGCGATAAAATTAGTGATGTAAAAACAGATTCACTTAAGGCTTCAGACATTATTCTTATTAAACCCGGAGAAAAAATTGCAGCCGATGGGTTAATTGCCGAAGGTGAAAGTTATTTGAATGAATCCATGCTCACAGGCGAATCAGTTCCGGTAAAGAAAACAAAAGGGCAAAAAGTAATTGCAGGTTCTATCAATGGCAACGGCTCCATAAAAGTGACCGTTACACATGCAGCAAAAGATTCTTATCTCTCCAAAGTAATCAAACTGGTGGATGATGCGCAAAAATCAAAATCAAAAACACAACTGTTGGCTGATAGAGCAGCACTTATTCTCACCATTGTTGCATTGACACTTGGCTTTGGAACATTTGGGTTTTGGTTAATCTACGGTCAGCCACTTCAATTTGCATTGGAACGAATGGTAACAGTGATAGTAATTTGTTGCCCACATGCATTGGGTTTGGCTGTGCCTTTGGTAGTTGCTATTTCTACTTCGTTGGCTGCAAAAAACGGATTGCTTATTAAGAACAGAACAGCATTTGAGAACTCCCGAAAAATCACCACCATAATTTTTGATAAAACAGGTACACTTACCATTGGAAAATTTGAAGTATCAAAAATCACAACCTTGCAAACTGGTTTTGATGAAAGCGAAATCATTCGTGTGGCATCTGCATTAGAACAAAACTCTGAGCATCCTATTGCAACTGGAATACTTGCAAAAGCAAAAGAACTTTCAATTACAATACCTAAAGCAACTAATTTCAAAGCCATCACCGGGAAAGGAATTGAAGCAGAGGTTGAAGGAAAAAAAATCAAAGTTGTAAGTCCCGGATATCTCAAAGAATCCGCATTAAGCGGGTCATTGCCTAAAGATTATGCAGGCAATAATGCCGAAACAATTGTTTTCATTATTGTCGATGGTAAACTGGTAGGATACATATCATTGGGAGATAAAATAAGGCCGGAATCTGCTGAAGCAATACAAACGCTTCACGACAATAAAATAAAATCCATTTTGCTTACCGGTGACAATGCGACTGTTGCTAAAAGTGTAAGCGATGAATTAAAGATGGATGGATATTTTGCAGAAGTATTACCGGACCAAAAATTAGAAAAGATAAAGGAACTTCAGAAAAAAGGGGAATTTGTTGCCATGACAGGTGACGGGGTTAACGATGCGCCTGCTTTAGCGCAAGCCGACATAGGCATTGCCGTTGGAAGTGGCAGCGACATTGCAGCCGAAACGGCAGGAATTATTTTAGTGAACAGCAATCCGAAAGACATTGCCAGTTTAATCTTATTCGGCAAAGCTACCCACCGTAAAATGATTCAGAACCTAATTTGGGCAACAGGTTATAATGTTGTTGCCATACCGCTTGCAGCAGGCGTGCTTTACAATTGGGGTATTATGTTAACTCCGGCAGTAGGTGCTGTTTTAATGACGGTAAGTACTATTGTAGTTGCTATTAATGCGAAAATGTTAAAAGTAAAAACGGTTTCTAAAAAAGATAAAAAATAAAAATGATGTCATGAAAAAAATAAGAGTAGCCGTTAATGGATATGGCGTTATAGGTAAACGAATTGCTGATGCAGTAGCTTTGCAGGATGATATGGAATTAGTTGGTATTGCGGATGTGGTAACTGACTGGCGAATTAAGGCAGGGGCAAAGAATAATCTTCCTGTTTTTGCATTCGATAATGATTCGTATAAAAAAATGAAAGCTGCAGGCATTGATGTTAAAGGAACATTGGATGATTTGCTCAAACATGTGGATGTGGTATGTGACGCAACCCCAAAAAAAATTGCGCCATTAAATTTTGAGCAATATAAGAATGCAGGAGTGAAATCAATTTTCCAGGGTGGAGAGAAACATTCGCTTACCGGGCATTCATTTGTTGCACAGGCAAATTATGCAAGTGCCGTAGGAAGGGATTCTACAAGAGTTGTTTCTTGTAATACAACAAGCATTGTTCGCATGATTGGCGCCTTGCGTCAATCAGGGTTATTCAAAAAAGGCAATGGAGTGCTTGTGCGCAGGGCAACCGACCCTTGGGAATCCGATCATTCAGGAATCATGAACACTATAGTACCCGGCACAACGATTCCATCTCATCACGGGCCCGATGCCCAATCCATAATATCTGAACTTGAAATTACAACTGTTGCTGTGCTTGGTGCACATACAACCAGTCATTTTCATAGCTGGCACATTGAACTTGCTCGTCCTTCTTCAAAAGAAGAAATAGTTTCTATTTTTGAAAAAACGCCAAGGGTTATTTTTCTAAGGGAAAGTGATGGACTTATTGCATTAAATCATACAATTGAATTGATGAGTGATTTGGGAAGGCCACGAGGTGACATGTGGGAAGTAGGTTTATGGATAGATAGTTTGACATTGAAAGACAATGAACTTTATTTTAATTACCAGGTTTACAATCAAGCCATAGTTGTGCCCGAAACAATTGATGCCATAAGGGCTTTGACGGGTATAGAGAAAGATGCAACTGCTTCCATCAACAAAACAAATGATTCAATGGGAATAATTCAAGGAGATGTTTTTAAAAATATTTCGATATAAAAATGAACAAATTGCCCCCCCCATGCAATTTTTCTGATGCCGGTTATTGCCTTTATACTGGTAGTAGTATTTTATTTCCTTTTATTAAAAGGAGAAACGAATAAAGCAGCTTTTAAACGATTCGTTTTTGTAACAAGCATCTTAGCTTTTGTACTGAATTTTGCATGAGAAATTATACAGATACAGTTGTATGAGAATATAATTTTATCTCAAGAATTTAGGGTTAAAAATCCTGCTGGAAGTAATATTAATAGACCAATAATTTGCCAGATTTCAATAAATTACTGCTATTTTCAAAAGTATAAAAATACAAGCCGTTTTCTAAATCCACGCAGAAATGATTGCTTCCATATATTTGACGATCTATTACTATTTTGCCATTAATGTCAAATACCCTAATTCTAAATGGTGTATTTTTGTTGCCTTCACTTAAAACATTTATGTTTACTAGACCTGTTGATGGAATTGGAAAAATGTTGATTTGAAGACCATCATTTGAAATATATTTTATTCTTGTTAGTTCCCCACCGTTGCTCGTTTTGATAATGGTGCCGCTGTCCCCAACGACATAACCAGTATAGGCATCGGTAAAGAAAAGTCCTCTGTAGGCTTGTTGGCCGGGCGAATTTTGGAGTTTCCATATTTTACCACCGTCTAATGATTTGTATATTTTATTACCTGAAATGATATAACCTGTTCTCCCATTCACAAAGAATATTTCGCTACTATTATTAACTAAATTAACCCTGGAGAGACTATCCCATGTAGAGCCATTGTTTTTTGTGCCAAAAATAATTCCTTCATGGGATATAACATACCCTGTATCAGGATTGGGAAAATGCATTGCATTGATATTTGAATTATTCATCAGGGTATAAGTTGACCAGTTTTTCCCGTAATCTGTTGTTCTTTTTATAATCCCTTTATAGTTGAAGGATCCATCACCACCAGCAAGATAACCAGTACTATCATTGATGAAAGCCATAGTGGGCAAGGAACTTGTGCCGCTACCAAGTGAAAAGCCTAAAACTATTTTTTTCCAGGTTTTTCCGCTATCATTTGTACGCCAAAATTGATCGTCAAAAGCGGAGTTAGAGAATACGTAACCCGTTTTCCTGTTTAAAAACTTAATTCTTATGATTCCTTTCAAGTTATTAGCAGGGGTAATATCCTTAAATGTATTACCCATATCAGTGGTTAAAAAGAGTTTTACACCCATATTGTCATTTGTTGAAATACATCCAAAGCTATCGTCCACAAAGTTTATATTGTTGGTAAAAGAAAAGCTTGAAGAGAGTTTTAAAGAAGAAAGCGTGTCCCATTTAATACCCCCATTTAATGTCCTCAATATAAAGCCATTCATAGGCAGTACATAACCAATATTAACTGAAGGAAAACTAATGCATTGCAATGATTTGGAGGTGCCTGAGTTTAAGGAATACCACTGCGAAATGACTTTCTTTGGAAATAGAAAGAGAAGCGATGTGACGAATAAGATATTTACAAGGGGTTTAAAATGCATAAAATTGATTTAAATTATTTTGGATATTGTAATTGTATTATTGAACGCGTATTATATCAATTGATAAACCCGAATAGGGTATTAAATGCGCAAGATAATTTTCTTTTGGAGGTCATACATGGATTTGTGGTGAGGAATAAATCCGATCCCTTATGTGCAGTAGTGATTAATCCAAAGATAATATACTTGTTTTCTATCATTCAAAGTTATATCCTTTTTTAAGATAAAAGTATAACAAAATTCATTATTTGTGGTAGAATTTTGCATTCTGACCAAATAAAGAATTAATTTTTTGCCAATAGTTTACTTTTAGCAAATTGCCCAAAAAGTATATCCAAATAAGGTATTAAAATAGCTGGATGAGTACTAAACTATTTAAAGTTTGCCCATAAGACCCTATTAATATATGGTCAATAAACAAATGTAACCCCAACTCCAAATCCCATATCACTGTCATAATGTGTCCTGATACCTATGTTTTTTTTCACAATGTAACGTAAGTCCACCATAAACTCCTTATCTGTATTAACCATAAATCCTGCCCGTACTCGTTTTGAAATAGGGATATCTTCCCTCATTAATTGTAAACGAACATCACCATTATGAAAAATTTCGGTTTGGAAAATTACCAACATTGGCAACGTGTAATTAAAACCTGCACTTACTAAATTACGATTGTCTTTGGTATTGCTTTGTCCAAAAATATTACTTTCTTGGAAGTTTAGTTGTCCTTCGTGTTTTCTATACCGCCAGTCAAAACCAACAAATGGCATAAACCATTGCATTTTGCCTATGTATCTCCCAATATGAGTTTCCGTTTCATAACCCATCGTATTCATATAACCTAATCGCCATTCAGTGCCTATACTCCAACGTGTATTTTGAATCATTGCCATGCCGTCGTTTCCGTTGGAAGCAAGGTCGTTTTCTGCCATCGCATGAAATCGGTTGCTTTCAGCTTGTAATTTTTTATATGCCCTTTTCTTATTGGCTAAATTTGGATTTGGCATTGAATTTTCATAAGAAAAGACCCTATTCATACCAGCCATCATGTGGTATAAAATATGGCAATGAAAAAACCAATCACCATCCATGTTAGCCTCAAATTCAATGGTATCTGTTTCCATCGGCATAATATCCAGCACATTTTTTAACGGAGCGTATTCACCTTGTCCATTTAATAGACGAAAATCATGGCCATGCAAGTGCATGGGATGCCTCATCATAGAATTATTATAAAGTATAATCTTTACATTTTCACCTTTTTTAATTAAGATTTTGTCCGTTTCAGAAAGCACTTTGTTGTCCATACTCCATACGTAACGGTTCATATTACCCGTGAGTGTGAATTGAAGTTCTTTTACTGCTCCATTTGCAGGCAAGGTTGTTTTGTACGGCGATTTCAACATTGAATAATTCAGCGTTACAATGTCAGAAAGTTTATTGCTTTTATAATCATCTTCGGTCATAGCCATGTCTTTCATTTTCTTGTCTTTTTTCATAAATTCACCTGTAATTTCGGGATACATTACTACATTCATATCCATTTGATTGAGGCTCATGCTCATTCCCATATCATCAAGATTGCCGCTCATTTTCATCATGCCATTCATCATTTTCATGCCTTCA
>JBBQIF010000212.1:0-5803 GCA_038324665.1 Bacteroidia bacterium | reverse complement strand
AACCTGCCTTCATCATCTTTGCGGTCCCAAGTCTTTTTATGGGTACCTGCTGGGTAGGAGACGTTGTTCCATAAGGTTCTGATTAGTGTACCGTCTCTTTTATAAACCCCCGCACTTGTTTTGGCACTTGCAGATAGTTTAAAGCTAAAGGGTATAAGCGCATTTTGAGCATTGCCTATTTGAGCAAAAGAAAAAATTAAGCAGAGAAATAAAATAGATTTTAAACAACCCGCGACCTCCCTGTCGCAGCCTTTTAAGCTGTTAATTTGTGTGTGTTTCATAATGTTTTTATAGTGTCAGTTTTGCTGTATGTTCTCGCTGTATTTATTGGTAAGTGTTACGTAAAAAGACAGTGCATACAAATCATCGACAACGAATTCAAACTCGTTCGAAAGCGCCTGCAGACAGCCCTCCTTATAAGATTTAAACTTTCTGAATTTAAACACAGTGCTTTTTGATTTGTACGGATTGCTTTTTCCATAGCTACAAAGTAAATTATTAAAAAGCGCTATCAATAATTAATATCACCGGAGAAGGATTTATAATCTCTGAAAGGGTGAATTTGATGCTGAACCGGAAATGTTTTTTACAAAATTTTGGTGGAATAAAACCGCAATTTCGTCGATTGAGTTAATCACAAAACACACGTCAGCATTGGATTCGCTATAGCTCATTGAGGTAGCCAAAAAGTGAAAATAAACCAATGTCAACAATAGCAATATTCATCTACAAATGTTTAATTTTACATTTAATCAAAAGAATTCCTCGAAGCGCTGCTTCGCGGTAGGTTTTTTTGCCACACCGCAAAGCAGCATTGATGCCTTTGAAAATAAATAAGAGATCAATAGATTCACAGATTAGAATAAAAAGGAAATTGGCACAGATTATTATTGCTTAAGCAATAATCGGAGCAATTGATCTGCTATTGGTGGATTTAAATAAAATCTGTGAATCTGTGGCCATTGTTCAACAGATGCCTCGCAGCTTGCTGCGGGGTTATTGATTTTACTTTTAATTCTCTATTGTACTATGACTGTATTTTCAAAATTGCAATAAAAAATAAGTAGCTTTCATTACTTCAAAATTTAGAATCAATGCTTCAATACTTACCAATAGCGTGGAAATAGTTTTCGTATAACTATGAAAGAATATTATAATTTATCATAACTTTTTTTATAATTTACACTAAAGTCTTCATGGGTTTATCCCCAAGTTTCCTAAAAACAATACATCCTCAAATGCCTGCCAATTCTACATTTCAGACAAAGTCCACATTTTGGCAATATGGAATTCAAAGATTGCAAAAGCACAAGCTTGTTAAAATGAATTATATTTGAATGATGTATAATAATTTTTTCAGGATTAATATGCCTTATGGAATTAAAGGCAATAATAAAGACGGATGGCACGCCTTTAACAGGGAATACCAACCGTTGGGAGAAACTATCTATTCAAAAAATGAAAGTAAGGCAAAATATAGAGACCTTGATTATAAATTTATAGGAAAACTGAATGAATTAGGTTGTCTTGTTCTTCCTGAAGGTGAAAACACCACTATCTTTTTTTATTCTGAAGGAACAATTCCTGAAAGTTTTAAACCCACTTTAAAAAAATGGGTGAATTATTTTGAGGTGATAAGGTTGGTTGCTAAATTGAAAGATTAAGCAGCAATTAATCAATTACCTATTGGCATCCTTCGAAATGCTCAGTATACCGGGGACGCTGGCAATTGGGCGCAAGTAGGCACCACGCAGCAGCATTGCTTCCATAAAATAAATAAAAAAGCAATATTAGAAGAAGACGCTAAAATGACTTGGATTACCTTGATGGTTCTGGTAGTGCCTGCACGGTCTTTAACTCACTTAAGGGAATCCTTTCTTATGTGTTCTAAAAAGTTTCAAAATCAACCATGCCTCTCACAATTAACAAACATTAACAAAAACTCCTTTTTGAATTAATTATTCCGCTTTGCTCCATGAGAAAAGTTCAAAAAATACTTAAGTGAATCTAAGGTGGTGAATTCCCGAAAAAAATCAAATAGTTAAAAACCCACGAAATCCCCTTGCAGCATAATACGATTCTGCGCCATTGTGATATAGGAAAACCTTGTCATAACGTCGATCACAAAAAGTAGCACCACCCAGTTTCCTTATATCAGAAGGAGTTTTTACCCAACTCGATGTTTTGGTATCGAAATCGCCAAGTTTTTGTAGGTCGCGGTATTGAGTTTCTGTTAGAATATCAATACCCATTTCTATGGCCATATTGATGGCACTGTTTTCAGGCTTGTGTTCTTTTCTGGCTTCTAATGCTTGATGGTCGTAACAAATGCTCCTGCGACCTTTAGGACTTTCGGCAGAACAATCGCAAAATATAAATCCACTGGCTTTTTTATCACTGTCCAATACCACCACATCCGGCTCTCCACCTGTTCTTTCCATCTCTTCCAGCGACCATAGTTTCTCTGGATTCTCCAACAATTTTGACTGTACTTTACTCCATTCAATGCCTTTATGGCGATTCATGTTTTTTTCAAAACGAGTAGAAAGAATTTTTAAAAGTGCTATACTTTGTTCGGGAGATAATTTCATCTTATTATTGGTCATGTATTTATCTTGTTTACGTTTAAGAATGGTTCAAGGTTATCATTGTCAAAAATACTAATCGTCCAATCCTTTTCCGTTTAATATCTCTGGGATATATTTTTCAACTCTCGCCGCTCTGGTTTTTGATTGTTTGGCTTGTGAAAAATAAAAGAGATAGGCCCGCTGACGACCGGGTGTAAGCTCATTAAATGCAGTTTTCAGTTTGGGCATTTCATTCAGTTTATTCTGAAATTCTTCAGGTATTTTGTATTCTGAAGTTTTTTTCATAGGTGCTTTCAAACCTGCTTTTTCTACTTCAATGGCTTCGTGGATATAAGCCTTCAGAACTGTTGTCTGTTTGGTAATTTCAGCAATATTGGTAAACCGTATTTGCCGTGCAGTTTGAACATTCTCCGTTTGTTGTATGAGCATGTTGTGGGCGTCTTTTAGCAATACACCTTTAAAAAACAAGAACGCGCAGTATTCTTTAAAAACATGGATTAATACAATATTGCGTTTTTTTAATGTGTAGCAGGGAACACCCCATTTTAATTCTTCGGTTAGTCCGCAATCAAGAACAATTGTCCTCAATTTACCAATCTCTTTTTGCCATTTTTCGGCCTTGTTAAAATACCAGTCAACTTTTGGATTCATACTTATTATTTAATTTGAAATAATTTTTCTGTCTGCTGGTCGTAAATACCAGGATATACCTGTTAAGACCAGAAGCAGCGAAGCTGGAAATAATTCATTCGCAGGACTACCCGATGCAAGATGCGAAAATAGGGCCCCGGACATAATAAAGAAAAATCCTGCATAGGCCCATTCTTTTAGCAATGGAAATTTAGGAACCAGCACTGCTATAGCGCCAAGGATTTTCCATACACCCAGAATGGTAAGGAAATAAACAGGATAGCCTAGTAGTTTAATGCCATAAACCCCTGGTGGCGCAATAGCATCTTCGGCTTCTGTTTTTAATAATTGCATGAGTCCTGTTGCTGCCATACCCAATGCCAGCCAGATGGTGGCGATCCAATAAATAATCTTGTCTCTTTTTTTCATAGTGTATTATTTTAATGTATATACTATTTCTTGCAAGCGGTTATGTGCCATATTGATGCCATTGGCAAATGGCATTTGCAACAATTGGTCTCTGTGCGCAACCGACCTAAATATAATATGCATGGTCAGTTTGCTGGTTTCATCCGTCAGAGGTTCAAATTCAAGAAATTCCAACTGAACAGGAAAGGGTGAATTTTCCATTTCAAAGGTTCTTGTTATCCTTTGGTTGGCGATAAACTCATGAATAGTGCCATTGGCCCTGAATACAATATTTCCGCGGGGATCAGATGTTTCGAACCGGTAACTACCGTGTTGTTTGTTTTCAAGTTTCAATACTTTCGTTCCCATCCATTGTTCAATTATTTCGGGGTCTTCGTAAGCTTTAAAAAGTAAATTCAATGGTAAATCAAATTCTCTTGTGATCTCTAATTCCTGTTTATTGTCTTCGGCATGAACATTTGTTTTTCTTTCCATATCGGTCTATTTTTTTGATTTATGTTTTTGCATAATGGCTTCTAGTTTGTTGAATCTGTCATCCCACATATTGCGGAAAGGTTCAATAAAGTCTGCAATTTCTTTCATTTTTTTTGCATTGATGTGATAGAAAATTTCCCTGCCTGTTTGTTTTTGTTCAAGCAATTCACATGCAGTAAGTATTTGCAAATGCTTGGAAACGGTTGGTCTAGCTGTTTCAAAGTTAGCGGCTATAGCACCTGCTGTCATGGCATGTGAGGTAACCAATAATAATATGGCTCGCCTTGTGGGGTCGGCTATGGCCTGAAATACATCTCTTCTTAATTGCATCGTGTAGCTACTTGGCTACAAATATATGTGTAGTTATTTAACTACGCAAATATTTATTAATCAATTATTTTTTGATTACAGGATCTTATGTAACCAAAATACGTGAATCTTACAACTTATTACCCAAATAGTGTAACACTATACATTTTATAACTCCTCACCTTTGCAGTGCATTAATTTAATTCAAAATGAAAAAACAAACAATAATTGCAATTTTATTTGCAGCAACATTAACTTTTCTTGCTTCCTGCAATTCAAATCCAACCGCTGACCAATATCTGCAAAACGATCAGCAACGCAAAGACATTCTCGTTGCAATGGTTCATCATCAGCCTTATAGGGCAGAGATGATACATGAAATGATGAACAACGACAGTTGCAAACAAATGATGATGGCAAACATTATGGACGACCCAAACATGATGGGAATGAACATGGACAATATGATGAACATGAGTAAAGATGATTCATCAACTTGCAAAATGATGATGGGAAAGACAATGGAAATGTGTGAAGATGACCCGGCAAAATGTAATATGATGATGGGTTCAATGAAATCGCATCCACATGTAATGAAATCCGTGAAAGGTATGTGCTGCGGGGATAACATGAAAAAATAGGTTCAATTTAGATAAACAATTAATAAATAAAAATATGCATATGTATGATGGATATCACTTTGGAGGAATGCACTTTATATGGTGGCTGATATGGATAGTATTTATGATTTGGATTTTCGCAACACCTTATGATCTTCCTGGTCAACGAAAAAGGAAGGATTCACCACTTGACATTTTGCAGAAGCGTTTTGCTTCGGGGCAAATGACAAAAGAAACGTATCAGGAACATAAGTTACTACTTGAAAAAGATTTGTCTAAATAAATAACAATATTTTAATAGATAAGTCAAGCCTATACACAACCTATACATACCAATTTAACTATACAAAAATGAATAAGATCAGCATTAAAAAATTAGGATTAGCATTTGGCTTAACTGCAGCACTGCTCTATTTCGGCTGTGCATTAGTGATGTTAACAGTTGGGCATGACGGCACAGTGAAATTTTTCAACAGCTTACTTCATGGCATTGATGTTTCAAGTATTATCAGGATGAACATTTCACTATTTGAACAATTAATAGGAATTATTCAAACATTTATTATAGGTTGGTTAGTTGGTGCTTGTGTGGCGGCTATTTATAATTTAAATTTTAAAAAATCAGAGCAATAATTAAAGCACAATATAAAATCAAATAAAATGACAACAACAAAAGAAAAGACAATCGTGAAAAATGGAAAATCGAACCTGGAAAAAGAAGTATTATCCTTAAAGAAAGTGCTGAGTGATTAT
>JBBQIF010000211.1:0-5811 GCA_038324665.1 Bacteroidia bacterium | reverse complement strand
AATCAACAAGAACGCTTTTCATAACCTCATTTAAGTCCGTTTGTGTAAAGAGTTTTTCATGGCTAAGTAGCCTTGAGTAGTTGAGCACATCTCGGATAAGATGCGACATGCGACTTGCTGATGCACTGATTTTATTAAGGTAAGAAACAGCCTCAGATGAAAGCTCTTTTTTATGTTTATCTTGAAGAATGCCCGAGAATACATTAATCTTTCGCAACGGTTCTTGTAGGTCGTGACTAGCGATATAGGCAAACTGCAGCAAATGGGTATTGGCCTGCTGCAATTCATGGGTGCGTTCCGTCACCTTCACTTCAAGATCATCAGAAAATACCTTCAATTGTTTTTCTACTAATCGCCTTTCGGTAATATCCTCGAAGGCTAGGAGTATGAGATGTTCAGAAGTTCTATCGCTGATTATCTTTTGAGCATTTAACAATAGCGTGCGCTCACCAATAGAACTAAACTTGAGTGTGAGTTCAAAATCCTCAATGCGCTTCTTCTGGGGAAGTATCTTTTCCAGCAATTGCCTCAGGTCATGATCGTTAAATTGTTGGTCATGTATCTCATAAAATAATTTTTCATCAGTTTCATCTTCTTCAAGGTTAAATTTTTTATAAAATGAGGCATTGGCTGTTTTTATTCGCAATAATTTATCGAGCACTACCAATGGTTCGCGCATGGTGGAGATGATAGCGTCTGCATAAAAATGAGAAGCATTAAGCTGTTCCTGCTTATCTATCAATTCATGGTTAACTATCTGGAGTTCTTCATTCGTGGATTGCAGTTCTTCTTTCGAAGTTTCCAATTCTTCATTCAAGCTCTGCATTTCTTCGCTGCTGCTGAGTAATTCCTCATTACCACTTTGCAATTCTTCAATGGCCGCTTCCTGATCTTCAGTTATCGAGCGCATATCCTCGCGGGCCAAGTTCAGCTCCTCTTCCAACTGCTTGATACGCAAATCCGCATTATTCTTTATTTTTTGGGAAGCAGAGTTACCCTTTCCTATATCTTGTGGTGCAATCCCCGGCACACTTGTTTTGCTCAGGAGGATTAAAAAATAAGGTTCAATTGTATTGGCTAGGGGTATAATTTCAATATCGATGAGGAATTGTTTTTCATCAATCTCGGCCGGTATGCCTTTTTTTACCACTGGTTCATGACTTGTTTTGGCTTTGTGAAGTGCATTTCTCAATTCAAAAGAAAGGCCTTCGCGGGCCATCTTGAGGATATTAAATGTGGGTTTACCTGCTGATTGTTGGAGGAAGGGTGCTATGACGCCATGAATGTGTACAACATCCAATTGATCGTTAACGATAACTCCTGCAGGCGTGTATTTTAACAGCAACATGGCTTCGGCGCTTTTGCGAAAATCCGATTGCGTTACATGGGCCTTATTCTCCTTGTTTTTAACGATATGAGATTGTTCCTTGCGCTCTGTTGCCACGTGCATGAACCGACCCGACATGGGCTTGCGTGAATATATCTTTTCATGCTTGCTGTTGCTGGTAAACAGGTCGGATATTGTGCCAGTTGTTTCTGATTTACCAAGCAGTAGGAAGCCACCGTCATTAAGGGCATAATGAAAAGTAATAAGCGCCTTTTTTTGTAAGAATGAATCCATATAAATCAATACATTGCGACAGCTTATTAGATCCATTTTTGCAAAGGGCGGATCCTTCAGAAAATTATGGGGTGCAAATACACACATATCGCGAATGATTTTGCTTATTTCATAACTACCACCATTCTTTAAAAAATAATTATTGAGCCGGGTATCGCTGACTGATTCTACATCAGTTTTGCTGTAGATACCAGTACGGGCTTTTTTAATAGCAACTTGCGAAATATCTGAAGCGAAAATCTGGATGATTGTGCTTTTTAATCCGGTGCCTTTTTGCAAGGCAATCAAACATTCATGCAGGCAGATAGCGATTGAATAAGCTTCTTCGCCAGTGGAACATCCTGCTACCCATATACGAATTGGTTCACCAGAAGAATGATTCCTTAGAATCATGGGGATCACAGATTTACTCAATTCAATAAAGATTTTCTCATCTCGGAAAAATGAGGTAACGGGAATGAGCATATCCTGAAAAAGTGCATCCTGTTCTTCTTTATTATTGCGTAGAAATTTGAGATAATCAGCTTGTTTTACCGTTTTACAAATTGCCATTCGCCTAGCTATACGTCGGCGCGGCGTTGGCTGCTTGTAATTGGTAAAATCCACGCCGCTATTGATTTGGATGAGTGCAATGATCTTTTTAAAAATGATGTCTTCGTCCTGCGGCATTGGCTCGCCTTTAACCTCGCTAGTGCCGAAGGATTTATTATTAATATGCACCAAGTGGGCAGGAATATTTTCGGGACTTACAATAAAATCCACTACGCCAGCATTTATTGCGCTTTGCGGCATGGCATCAAAGGCTGCCGATTTCTCGTCTTGGGCAATGGTTATGCCTCCATGTGCTTTAATGGCTTTCAGTCCAAGCGTGCCATCCGTACCTGTGCCGGACAACACCACACCAACAGCAAAACTGGTATGCACTTCGGCTAACGAGGTAAAGAAAACATCAATTGAATAACTGATTTTCTTGTCGCGTGGGGTAAGCCTTAGCACACCGTCTGTGGAAGTTAGTATCTTATTGGCAGGGATGACATAAATATGATCGGGGGCCAAGTGAATATCTTCGGTAACCTCATGGACAGGAATCTTTGTAACCCTCTGCAATATCTCAGGCAAGATGCTTTCATGTGAAGGGTCCAAATGCTGCACCAATACGTAAGCCATGCCGGAATCTTCTGGTATGGCCGAGAGCAAGCGCTTGAACGCATCGAGCCCACCCGCAGATGCACCTATACCAACAATCGGAAAATCCTGTATTGTAGCTTTTGGGGTAGATGTACTTTTTTTTGCCGTTGCCATAATATGATGTGGAAGATTACGAAGATAGGTATATTCAACACATTTAAATTTCTTTGGGTCATCTTCATACCTAAATTGAATCGAAAGTCATATTTTAAGTCCATAAGTAAGCAGTTTGGTTGCTCAGCTGCACATCGTCTTTTTTATAGGTTTTGCTTATTTTATTGGAGCAATTTGAATCCTTGCTCCAATAAATATTCATGATATTAATCATAATCATAAAGCCTAACCTGATTTTTTAATTATTTAAATGGTTTATGTTTGCTGCGAGAAAATGATATTAAAATCAATATGAAGCTATTTTTTTCATCCTTATATAATTGAATGACAAGTAGCAAACAAATAAATGTAACCTTTTTTAAGACCCCGACTGCTTTTAGAAAATGGCTCAAAAAAAACCATTCAAAAGAAACAGAATTATTGGTTGGCTATTACAAAGTAGGTTCTGGAAAACCCAGCATAAACTGGTCGCAATCTGTGGATCAGGCGCTTTGTTTTGGATGGATAGATGGCGTGCGCAAATCACTAGGAGATGAAAGTTATTGCATAAGGTTTACACCGAGAAAAACTAGAAGTATATGGAGTGCTATTAATATCAAAAAAATAGAGGAACTGACAAAGCGGGATCTGATGCAACCTGCAGGACTGAAGAGTTTTAAAAAAATGAAAGGACATCGATCCAATATATATGCTTATGAAAATGATGAAATGGACCTTTCATCAGAGTTTGAGCTGAAATTTAAAACAAATAAAATAGCATGGGATTTTTTTAGAAAACAAGCTCCCTCATATCGTAAAAGAATGACTTATAGAATAATGACTGCTAAACGAGTTGAAACACAGCTATCCAGACTAGAAGAATTAATTGGTAAAAGTGCAGATTTAAAAAGGGTTAACTAACAGATTAATAGACATATATCATTAATAAAAAATAATTATAAGAATTATAGGATTGACTTATCTTTGAATTAAATATTACAGTCATGAAAAAAATAATCCTACTTTTCACGATTTCTTTTACCTGCTTTCTTAATCTCTTTTCCCAAAGTTTTGCTGCACCTCCGGGGGAATACATCGTAGCGCAATGCATTGAACAATCACCCTTTGACAAAGGTATAGTCTTCAATACTATTGCTACTAATAAATCTGTTTACACTTCTGAGGCACGAATAAATGAAACCACATTCCCGCCTTATCACCGGTATTTCACAATTCAAGACGACAGAACAATTGTAGACATTAAACTTAAGATACAAATTAACAGTATACTGGCTTTGCTTAGTGATGGCACCGTTATCGAATTGTCCTATACTAACATTATAAACGAATACAGCACAGTTAAACCAAGTGATATTGCCACTTTCAGGAAAATAGCCGGGGATGATATTTATGTCATAACCGACCACCATTGTTTTGTTACCCGCGATTCTGGCAAATCATGGCAACTAGATACCATGGGCATTGGAAAAATAACACTTAACGATTTAGATTTAGACAGTAATCAAAGGGTTTACCTTGGCACCGCAAAGGGATTGTTTACACAGGAACTGGTTTCTAATCAATGGATAAAAAACACAAACTATCCCGGGTCAACAGCAACTGTTGTGGTTGTAGATCAATTTGAAAGAATTTGGATAACAGGGAATTCCGGATTTTTCGTTAGCACTAATTTTGGCAACAGTTTTAATCCTGCGCCTACCGGCCTTGGCCCCGATGCTGCTTATATTAAAAGTATTAGTGCAGATTCAATTGGCAATCTTTATGTTGCAACAAGAGATAAATTGTTCCGATCATCAGGCGGCACTCAAACATTTACAAGAATTGATGCGGATATTTACAATAAAATTACGCCCGACCCACTAAATCCCAACATCTTTACCTCTCTTGGCGCTTCTAGGATATTAGTAGCCGGAACCGCCTATGGTCTTTTTGAAAGTACAGATGGTGGCTCCACATGGACGGCTAATAATACAGGTATAACTTCAGCCATAAACTATGGTTTAGTAAAAACTAGCACTAACCGCCTAGTTGTTTCTAATGCCCTTGGCGTTCATACCAGAGAAGGTGGCAGCAATACTTGGAAACAAACCTTACCTGGGAGTGGCTATGTTAAGGGTGAAAAGATATTCAAAACGAATAACGGCAACCTTTATACAACAACCCTCAATAACAAGCTGATTTGGAAAAGTACTGACAATGGCTCAACATGGAACCTAGACACCGCTGGGTACAGTAATATTAATGCCTACAGTTTTTATGTGGATGAATTGGAAAATATGCATGCCTATGTGAGGACTTCTCCTTCTAAAGTATATGTTAGGAATAAAGGCAATAACTGGGCTTTGGACATAGTTGGTTTTGTAGGAGGTAATTTTACAGTTTCCACTGCATGGGGTACTGACAAGAGTGGTAACTTATACCTTGCAACCGCAGGTATTCTTCTCCAAAAACGACCGATTGCAGGTACTACCTGGATATTAGATACTGCAGGATTAAATCCACAAGCCACCATTTATGACCTTGCTGTTCAATCTGATGGCACTGTATGGGCTGGAACTTATATTGGTGCTTATAAAAAAGTGAGTAATACCTGGAGTCAGTTAAACTATCCGCCCGGCACGGACCCATGTTGCACTAACTCTTGCTTTGCACTTAGTGTTGATGGTTCTGACGCGGTTTGGGCAAGCTGGAGTATATTCAATACCCTCGGTCAAGCGATTGGCACCGGGATTTACTTTACATCTGATGGCGGAACAAAGTGGACCAGCATGGGGATTGATACGATTACAATTCGTCAAATGGTTTCTGTTGGAGATACAACTTACGCTATGAGTTATGTCGATGGCATCTGGCAATTTACTAGAGATACAAAACCGGGCAATATTAAA
>JBBQIF010000210.1:0-5819 GCA_038324665.1 Bacteroidia bacterium | reverse complement strand
GCTTTCAGCTTCTTTTTATTGAGAAAAGAAACATCTTTATTAAACCTAAGTAGATAA
The DNA here is from genome assembly GCA_038324665.1 of Bacteroidia bacterium. Taxonomy (GTDB): domain Bacteria; phylum Bacteroidota; class Bacteroidia; order NS11-12g; family UBA955; genus JABMMZ01. Next base: position 5,762 of record JBBQIF010000210.1, on the reverse strand, counting down.
TTGCCATGATCTTGATATAGCATAATGGAGGTTTTATAATTACTTATTAATATGAAGCACAAACCCACACCTATCCCAATAAATATTCCGATTAATAAATCTGTAAACAAGATGGCCAGTATCGTAATAATAAAAGGTAAAAAACGATTCATTTTGCGCTTGTATTCATCCTTGAATATGGCTGGTCTGGATAATTTATAGCCTACATGTATCAATATTGCGGCCAGCGCGGCCTTTGGTATAAGATTAATAAATGGTGTAAGCAATAAAATACTCAACAACAGAAATACGCCATGGAATACTGCTGACCACTTAGTTTTAGCACCTGCATTGACATTGGCAGAGGTCCTTACAATAACCGCTGTAATTGGTAACCCCCCAATCAAACCACTGGCCATATTACCAATGCCTTGGGCCATCAATTCCCGATTGGCAGGTGTTATCCGCTTATCATGGTCAATTTTATCCCCTGCCTGAATACTCAATAAGGTCTCTATACTTGCCACAAAAGCTATTGAGAGGGCAAGTTTCCAAACTACAGGGTTACCAATCTGGCTAAAATCAGGAAATGGCCAACTTGCCATTGTACTTTTATCAATACGCGGGACATCACTCAAGTGAAATCCCTTTAATACTTGGGATGGAAAATAAATTGAATATAAATAATTAATAAGGATCCCAATTAATACAACTATCAGTTGTGATGGCACTGTATTGAAAAAAGAAAAACGTTTTAAAACACCGCGGTTCCATAAGAAGAGTATCAATAGTGAAATGCCAGCTATCATCAATGCAGCCCAATTTACTTCTACTATGGAATAGTAAATTTCCGAAAATGTATTCTTTCCATCTTCCTGGATAAATTCTTCATCTCCTTCATAATCGAAATCGAATCCTAAAGCGTGCGGAATCTGCTTTAATACCAGCATTAGTCCTATGGATACCAGCATTCCACTAATAACGGCACCCGGAATAAAATCGCCCAACACACCAGCTTTTAACCGACTAAGTATGAATTGGAAACATCCAGCCAGCATTACGGCCAAGAGAAAAGCTTGGAAATCAGGCAAATCCTTGAGGCCTGTAATGACTATAATAGTTAAACCGGCCGCTGGACCACTAACACTAGTATTGGATCCGCTTAATGCTCCAACGAGGATACCACCAATAATACCTGCAATAACTCCGGAAATAATAGGTGCCTTACTTGCCAAAGCTATACCCAGACACAAAGGTAATGCAACTAGGAAAACGACAATTGAGGATTTAAGGTCTTGTTTAAAATAAAGTTTCATAAAAAGGAAGTTACAAATAAAGGTTTTTTTTTAATTACATAATAAATTAAAATAACCAATTGACAGTTATACGCAACAATGTTTGACTAATTACTGCAATCTTACTACCGAAAAATTCCAAGAGTTTATGGATGTATCGCTTTGGTATCGCCTATATTATTTCTCAGTGGAAAAAAAAGTCATTCAATAAACAAAACAATAAAAAACCCACACCTACTTGCACAGGCATGGGTTCAAAACAAATATATAATAATGTAGCCTTAGTTTTTCTTTCTCCTGGTAGCTAAAGGATGGTTTGACAAAGCAGTATGATTCTCCAGACCTGCTATTAAAAACGATCCTCCATTGGCATTGTATTCATGTTCAAAATGGTGAATAAATGCCATAAATGAGTGATCAACTAACCTTGTCGCTGACATATCAATAATTACATGCTGCTTAGGTTCTAATTTAGTCAGTACTTTTTTATACCCTAAAAGATTAGAAAACAATGCTGACCCAGTTACCTTTATCACAGTTGTTTCACCGTTTTTCAATAGTTCATATTGTGCCTTAAATAAACTTTTTAGTGAGGCCCCGTTGTATAGGTGAAACATGAATTTAACCAATATACCCGCGGCGATACCTAATAGTAGATCCTCGGCTAAAGTAACAAAAATAGTGACGAGAAATATAGCCAATTGCTCTTTACCGATATTGTAAGTATGAACAAAGGATTTGGGTGCTGCTAGTCGAAATCCTGCAAATATCAACATGGCTGCTAAGGCGGCATTAGGAATCATCTCAATTAAAGGAATCATTGAAAGCATGGCAATTAATAAAAATACGCCATGAAAGAAATTGGCCCATTTTGTTTTTGCTCCAAATCCCACATTAGATCCACTACGTACTACTTCCGAAATCATAGGCATACCCCCAAGTAAACCGGACAATGCGTTACCTGCACCTAACCCTATCAGGTCACCATTATAACTGGATTCCCTTTTATAAGGATCCAATCCATCCACCGCTTTTACTGTTAAAAGAGATTCAAGGCTGTTTACAAATAAAAACATGAAAACATATTTCCAGAATGGGAAAGTACCAATGGCCACAAAGTCCGCATTCAAGCCAATATTACCCCAGAAATCTCCAATTTTTACTAATGAGTAGTCGTGTTTGAATTGCCAGTATAAACCTAATGGAATTGCAAGTAAGAGCACAACCATAGGGCTTGGCACTTTTTTCATGAAATTGCTTTTCAACATTGGCAAAGCAAACATTAAGATGAGGGAAATAAGGCCAATTGCAGCTATGTGAACATGTGATTCAGCCACAAATTTCGGTATATCCGCCAATAGCTGGAAAGGCGTTTCTCCTTTATAAACCCCGGGGTCATCTCCTAGTAAAACAGGAATCTGCTTCGCAATAATAATAATGCCAATAGCCGCGAGCATACCATGCACTGCAGAATGCGGAAAGAAATCACTTAATGAACCCAGCTTGAGGAAGCCAAATACAATTTGAATGAGTGCCATTACTAAGATGATACCGCAAACCATGTAGACAGGATTATGTAATGCAGGATCATAATTGAGAGAAGTCATCTCTGCAACAGCGGCTGCGCAAACCGTTATTAAGCCAGCGGCAGGGCCTTTAATGGTTAAAGGAGATACTTTGAAAAAACTAACAAACAAGCCACCTATCATCGCTGTCAATACGCCCATTGCAGGAGGAAATCCACTTGCTTTAGCTATCCCTAAACTAAGCGGTAAGGCTAATAAAAATACAAGGAATCCTGATAAAGCATCTGATTTCCAATTTTCTTTTAATCCTGCAAGTCCTGTTTTTGGCACAATTTTTAAGTCCATATTTTGATTTTATTTATTTTAAATGAATATTTGATATTGTAACGTGAAGCAATTTTTCCTTACGCCTTGCTGCACTTTAGTACTGGCATCAAGAAAGAAAGTAGGTCGGTTTTGCCAGTCAATAGTTATTTTGGCATTGTGCCCTTTTATCAACCAGTTAACCCCGGCATTATAGACGCTCATTTGTTGTCCACCTAAGCGGTCGAAATTTGCCATCGTAGCCGCAACGTAAGGCATAAGCTGACCAGATTTTAAAAGATTTTTAGGTAATAAATAACCTAACTGCGTATATACAATACTACCGGTACCAAACATGGGGAATGAATTGCCAAATGTTGGACCTTGGCCGGTTATGCTGTTTGAGTTTTTAAGACTAGTTGCATTCGCCGGGTTCATTGAGCCATTATATCGAAGGTAATTTTTGCCATAATTGGTTTTGAAATAACCCGCGTAAGCAGAAATGGCGGTTCCTTTTTCTATATTAAGCGGCATGTCTAAAAAGCTCTCTGCGCATAATAACATCATGTCTTGGTAGGCAATTGAATCATTTGCAGTAGGTCGGTTCCACATTGCATTTTTCTGGTAAGTGGCGCCAAACGCAATATTAAAAATCTTCTTTTTGCCCAGATAAGTGCCAGTCATATAGGGTGTGGTATGATTTTCATGCTCAAAGAACTGCCATATTAAATAAGATTGTAATTGTTTATTCCGGCCTATTGAAGCAAAACTTGATAATTGGTTGGCCACAGGGGCAGGATTACCGGTTGAGGTAATTGGGAAAGGATCGGTTACTAATAAACGGTAATCCAATTTATAAACCTGACCTCTAGCATAAATACTTAATTTTCTGCTAAACTGGTCAAGTTGGTCGGTAGTAGCTTGGGCAAATACCGGTACATCCATTGTCATAATGCTTGAAACAGATGGTTGCGAAAACCGTGATAGTCCATTAGCAATGGTGAGGCCTCCCCCTATTTTCAACTGATTGCCTTTGCTTACCTTGTATTCACATAAAGCATCATGAAAGAAAGTAGCACTTTTCCTATTGCCGGTGGAATTATATTGGGCATTAAAATTATTCTGCCCGAACTGGAAATAGATAAAGACCTTATCCGTAATTTGACCAAATAATTGAATCCTCGTCCTCCTTAAGCCAATATCAAAGGTTTGATTGGCAGCCACACCATCTGCCTTTGTTCCGGGGTTACTTTCATTGTATCGAAGCCAGACCTGGTTAGAAAATGTAGCCTGAAAATAATGTGACCCAGTCTCATTTAAATTATATTTCAATGCTTCTTTCTCCTTTGTTACTGGGGGTTGTGGCATTTTGGTGATTGAATCCTTTAATGAACTTTGTTGTGCCATTAATGGTACGGTTGAGCAAATAATACTTAAAAGAGTTATTTTTTTCATTTTTGTGTACACTTTTTCTAAATTATTAAATTTAAGATGATTTGTAGGGTGTTTCATGATATGTTTTCAGATGTGATCCAAGAAAAAGACGGGCGTACATCCTTACCAAAGCAATGCCGTCTATTATAAATGCTGTTGCAGTAATAAGGGCCAATAAAAACTGGTCTTCATGTATATGAGTAAAAATCAGATCCTCCCCGATGAAAGTAGGCGTAAGAGGAAAACCCGTTAAACCTAAGCATGCCAGTAGAAATACAAATGCAATTTTAGGATGCTCATAAACATGACCATAAAACTGGTTTAAATCTATGATTTTCTCATGTTTCTTCAATTTAAGGAGGGCTAGGACACCTATAATTCCTGAAACAATAATGCCACTTAAATAAAGGTGTGCGTCACTTAGATTAAAATGCTCATTAAATGATATGGCTAGTGCTATCCAAAAATGGTTCATAATGATGAGCACCCAGCACAAAAAAGCACTTTTCCTTTCGGAGAAAGACTTGATAACAAGTATCAATCCTATGAGTGAAAAAACAACAGGAAGTAGTTTTTCAATTGGTTCCGGTAAGTATTCTTCATGGTACAGACAAAATAAGCCAACTATATATAGTGGTATAAGTAGATAAAGTACCTGTCGTAAAGTGATAAACTTGAATTTTTTACCTGTAATTTTTAAGGGTTTCCATAAAATGTAACTCATTAGTTTTTCAAGGTTCCATTCCTTAATACTTAAAAGATAAAGCGAGTATTCTATTTTTTTAGGCCAACTGTCTTCAAATGAATGAAGCCTAGGTTTGAAATTATAGAACTGTTCCCTTATAAGGTAGGTTACTGCAGAGGGTGAAACGAGCAATTGATAAGTTCGTAAAAATGCATTTCCCGCGAAATGTATTAAAGCAAGATTTTCAAATCCTGCCGCCACTTCAATAAAAATCAACCCAATTTGCGAAATCGACCCATAAGCTATCTGACTCTTCACCGAAGACTGCACCCTTGCAATTAAAGAAGTGATGATACTGGTGGATAAACCCAGTAGTCCAATAATTACACGTACAGAAATTTGGTTTTCCCAAAAAGGGAACGTCCTTAATAAAATAAAAACACCTAGGTGAACAGACAAAGAACCATAAAAAATAGCACTTGATGGTGTTGGGCCTTCCATTGCCCTGGGCAGCCATGAAGAAAACGGCAATTGTGCTGA
>JBBQIF010000209.1:0-5840 GCA_038324665.1 Bacteroidia bacterium | reverse complement strand
GATCAACGGCTTCAATCCTGCCTTTTTCATCGGCATCCTTGCCTTCAAATTTTAAGGTGATGCCTAAATAGCCAAAAGCCATACGGGCAAATTCACGTATTTCGGTGGTTTTACCTGTAGCAATTACAAAATCTTCTGCTTTATCCTGCTGCAACATCAGGTACATGGCCTCTATATAATCTTTAGCATGACCCCAGTCACGCTTGCTATTCATGTTGCCGAGGTATAATTTATCCTGTAATCCTAAGGCAATTTTTGCTGCGGCCCTGGTAATTTTTCTTGTTACAAAAGTTTCTCCCCTTATCGGCGATTCATGGTTGAACAAGATACCATTGCAAGCATAAAGATTATAGGCTTCCCTGTAATTTACTGTTATCCAATAGGCATACATCTTCGCAACTGCATAAGGAGAACGTGGATAAAAAGGCGTTGTTTCACTTTGTGGAACTGCCTGCACCAAACCGTAAAGCTCGGATGTGGAAGCTTGGTAAATCCTTGTTTTATTGGCAAGACCGCAAATACGGATGGCTTCCAATAACCTTAAGGTACCCAAACCATCGGCGTTGGCAGTATATTCCGGTGTTTCGAAACTTACGTGTACATGGCTCATGGCCGCAAGGTTATAAATTTCATCGGGTTGTATTTCCTGGATGATCCTGATTAAGTTCGTGCTGTCGGTCAAATCACCATAATGTAATTTTAAATTGGCATTTAGTACATGGGGGTCTTGGTACAAATGATCAATCCTATCGGTATTAAAAAGGGAACTTCTGCGTTTCAAACCATGGACTTTATAGCCTTTCTTCAAAAGAAATTCAGCTAAATAGGCGCCATCTTGACCGGTAATTCCTGTAATTAGAGCAACTTTCATTAAAAATATTGTTTATTTGCGTAAAAAGGCAAAAATAGGAAAATTTTGATAGCAATTTATACTCCATACCATTCTGCACGTCTAAAATATGTTCTGTCGTACATTTTCAGGGAGAAATTTGGGATGGATTACAAGCTGTTTGAAGAGGTAGCACAGGTCGATCAAAGTTTCAAAGTAAGGATTAATTACTCGTCGGATAAAATAGAAAATTTTCTGCATATTATTCCAGAAGGTTTATTGGAGGAAAAAGGCATATCGCAAAGGGAAGTACGGCTTTCCAAAAGGAATGAAAACTATTTTCTTTTTGAAAATAAAAGCGATCCCGGTTTCGATCTGTTCAGTGCGGTTTTCTATTGCCTCAGTAGATATGAAGAATATGGTGATACAAACAAAGATATGCATAATCGATTTCAATACACATCTTCTTTTATGTGGAAAAATGCGGCCATGCAATTGCCATTGGTTGATCTATGGTTGAAGGATTTTAAGGAGCTTTTGAAAAATAATTACGGCGTTTCAGTATCAAATAGCGATAGTAACCAATTAAATATTTTGCCAACCATAGATATTGACTCGGTTTTTTCGTATAAAGGTCGCGGGTTATTAAGGCAGGCCGGTGGTTTTGCGCACTCAATAGTCACTGGCAGCGGAGATGAATTATTGAAAAGATTAAAAGTAGCTTATATAGGCGCAAAAGACCCTAATGATAATTTTGATTACCAGTTTCAGACTTTAAATAAGTATGGGTTAAAAGCCAATTATTTTATCCAGGTTGGCCTACATGGCCCTTATGACAAGAATGTAAGTCCGACGAACCTTGAATTTAGAAAAATTGTAAAAAAGATACAAGCGGAAGGACATGTGGTAGGTTTACACCCCAGTTACCATTCAGATAGCAAATATGACATTATAAAGAAAGAGAAAGAAATACTGGAAAATATAATTGACCAACCTGTAACGGATTCCCGGCAGCATTATTTGAAATTCAGTTTACCCGCTACATATCGAACGCTTATTGAACTGGGTATTAAGAAGGAATATTCCATGGGATACTCCGAAGTGCCCGGTTACAGGGCAGCCACCAGTGAACCCTTTTATTGGTACGACATTGAAAAAGAAGAAAAAACAAGTTTGCAAGTGGTGCCTTTTTGCGCAATGGATGTGGCCTTTAAGCAGTTTTTGAAATTAAATACGATGGACACAATCCAGCATAGCAACGAAATGAAAAATCTATTACGTAAATTGAATGGCACTTTTTGTTTTGTTTTTCACAATGAATCACTGAGCGAACACAGAGGATGGGAAGGATGGCAGGAAGTTTTTGAAGCATGGCTTAAAAAATGAAAATTCAGCACATTAAACACAAAGCCATAGATTTTAGAAAATGGGACAAAGCCATTGAGGCAAGCATTTGCCCCTTGATTTATGCCTACTCATGGTACCTCGATAATGTTGCCGATGAGCAATGGGATGCATTGGTTTATGGCGACTACGAGGCGGTTTTCCCTATGCCGTGGAAAAAGAAATATGGGTTGAAATATATTTATCAGCCATTCTTTTGCCAGCAACTCGGCTTGTTTGCAAAGCCCGGGTTTACAATTCCTCAAAGTGAGTTTCTAAAAGCGATTCCTCGCTCTTTTGTTCTAGTGGATATGCAATTGAACCTTTATGGAGGTGAAAATCCTGGAGGTGTTTTAAAGAAGAATTATCAGTTAAATCTTAATCATCCTTATGATGTATTAAATAAAAATTTTAACAGCGATGTAAAAAAGAATTTAAGGAAGATAGGAGAGAAGGACATTGCTTATGTTTGGGATATCGCTTATGAAAAGGTGATTGAGATTAACAGAGAGGCTTGGGGTGACTTGAACCAAGGACTTGAGGAAAGGCATTATGGGCAATTAAAGGCTAATTGTGAAGCAGCCAAAGAAAAAGATCAATTGATAACAATAGGTGCAAAGTTAGGCGATGAAATAATTGGCGCTGCCTTGTTTTTTAAAACGCCTAAATTTCTGTTTTATGTGAATGGAGGTCCTACGCTGGAGGGCAAGAAGCATGGCATCATGAACGGCATAATTGATGCAGTGATAAAGCGATTTGCGGGAACCTCGCTTATCCTTGATTTTGAAGGAAGCGAGATAGCAGGTGTGGCGTATTTTTACAGTAAGTTCGGAAGTGAGATAAAGCCCTATGTACACTTCAGGAAATACAATATTTTTTGATTTAGGTTTTTTCAAACAATAGTGAGTATGAATGAACGATATTTCAACCGTTGGAATCAAAAAAACATTTAACCGCATAAACAAAAGGGCACATAAGCTATAAAAGCGATGCTTTTAGTTTAAATTGTCAAAGTAAGTGCTGATTCCTCTTTTGTTTTCTTTGTTACTTTTGTGGTTAATTCCCCGCTCAACATCAATAGAAAGTAGATTTTCATAAACGCTAATTTGTGTTTGATTAAGCAGTTGAATTCACCTTACCCTGTTTAAGTTTTACTATTTTTGTTTTAACTAAACCGTATTAAACAAAAAAACAATATTTTCGCATAGTAAATACTTTCAATTATGGCTTCAAAAGACCCTGAGTTTGGTTCCCTACATGAATTTTTAATTCATTCTGCTAATGTCATCCATACACCAGAACACCTTTTTTTATTTGAGAAAATAAATGGACAGTATCAGGGTATCACATACAAGGAAACTTTTACCCAAATTGAAAAATGGGCCGCCTACTTGTATCATATTGGCATCAGAAGGGGAGATAAGGTAGCTATCATATTGGAGAATTGCCCTGAATTTGTATTTTACGACCAAGCACTCCAAAAGCTAGGCGCAGTAAATGTGTCTATTTTCCCGACCTTAACGGCTGAAGAAACTGAGTTCATTCTTAATGACAGCGATAGTAAGGCTTTGTTGTTGGGAACTCCATTCCTGTTAAAGAAATTCCAAAAGGTGGAACAGAAATGCCCCAATATCCAACAGGTCTTCCTAGCCTTCGACTTCAAAGAGCCCACTGAAAAATATAAACTTGTGACGGCCATAAAAGAAGAGGGCGCAAAGCTTTGGCCATCTCTTAAGACTGAAATAGAAGCAGTATTGCCTACAATTAAGCACAATGATCTATCGGCATTGATATATACCAGTGGCACTACAGGAGTGCCGAAAGGGGCCATGCTAAGCCACTATAATTTCATGAGTAATTGCTACGACGCCCTAGAGTTATGTTCAAGCATCAACAAAGAAGATCGGTTCTTATCCTTTTTGCCGCTGAGTCATGTTTACGAAAGAATGGCCGGTTATTACCTGCCGACTTACATAGGCGCTCAAATTGCCTATACAGAAAGTATAGAGAAGATATCGCAAAATTTTCAGGAAATACACCCTACTATTATGACCTGTGTGCCGCGTTTGCTAGAAAGGCTCGAGGGCAGGATAAGGAACACTGCAGTTGACAAGGGAGGAATATCGTCTAAAATTTTCTTCTGGAGTTTAAAGATAGGTGAAGCTTACAGGTTAAAAATGGAGGAAAAGAAAACGATCGGCCTAATTTTAAAAATACAGCATACGATTGCCGAAAAACTGGTGTTCAGTAAAATTAAGGCTAAATTAGGTGGAAGGCTTAAGCTGCTGGTATCTGGTGGAGGCGCATTGCCGCAGCATGTTGGCGAATTTTTTGGTAATATTGGTATCCGTTGCCAGCAAGGCTATGGCTTAACGGAAACATCCCCATTTGTTTCTGTTAATGAGTATGAAAGGCAGGTGCATGGCACTAGCGGAAGGGTAGCACCACGACAGCAGGTAGCGATACAGCATGCGGAGACTAAAGAAATAATCACCGTACAGACTTATGATAGCTTTCACCCCGATTTTGAATGTGCCGAAGGTGAAATTTTATGCAAAGGGCCCAATATTATGTTGGGGTATTATAATAATCCTATGGAAACAAGCTTGGTGATGGATGCCGATGGATGGTTCCATTCGGGCGATATAGGTAAATTTGAAAAGGGTTACTTAAAAATAACAGACAGGTTGAAAAACATGTTGAAGACCAGTCTTGGTAAAAATATTTACCCCACACCGCTTGAAAATAATTATCTGCAAAGTGAACGGATTGAGCAGATCTTCATCATAGGGGATCAACGCGAATATATAACCGCCATTATCGTCCCTAAAGAAGACCAATTAAAAAAATTCTTTGGTTTGAATGATGCTTTTTTTAATGATAATGACCCGATCGCAGAGGATGAAAAAATTAAAAGTTGGTTAGAGGAGGATTTGAAGAAACTTTCTCTTCAGGTAGCTAATTATAGCAGAATCAGAGATTTCATTATTAAGCGAGTACCATTCTCTGTAGAGAGTGGTGAATTAACTGTAACCTTAAAACAAAAGCGAAAGTTAATTGAGGATAAATATAAAATTTGGATTGAAAGACTATACGCATAATCTGCCTAATTTTGCCCACTCATTAGAAAGGAAAGGAAATCTATTAAATGCCAGACTATATTTATTGCATAATTGCCCCTCTGAGTTTTATAGTTTTCTCCTTTATTTATTTAAAGGCTGCAACCTATTATAAGATATTTGATCATCCTGTCGGCAGAAGTTCACATATAAAGCAGACCATTACCGGTTTCGGACTATTTGTACTGTATGGCCTTTTAATTTATAGCATATTCTTTCCTTATACCCTCAAGTCTTTTTTTGTCATTGGCCTCATCATGATGTGTACCATCAGTTTTATAGATGATCTAGTATTTGTGAAACACTTTGTGCGGCTTATTTTTCAGGTGTTTGCACTTACTTTACTTGCCATTGAATTGCCTTTCGATTATATATCTGCGGAGAAATTGCCGGTGATTATTGCCTGTGTCATTTTTGGGATTGGCGTATTGAATGCCTTTAACTTTATGGATGGCATCAATGGCATGCTGGGCTTGAATAGTCTTGTAATCTTGCTTAGTTTCTGGTGG
>JBBQIF010000208.1:0-5849 GCA_038324665.1 Bacteroidia bacterium | reverse complement strand
GTTAAGAATGAGGCGGTAAATTATGTGAGGGATTGTGGTATACCATATACAATTTTTTACTGCAGCAGTTTTATGGAGAATATGTTGAAGTCGCACAAAAAAGGTAAAACCATTAATCTGTTCGGTGAATCCAGGTTTCCGATATATTACATCAGTCATCAGGACTATGCCTCTATGGTAGTTACCTCTTTTAAGGTATTGGGCAATGAAGATAGGGAATATAATATCCAGGGATTGGATTGTTATACCACCAGCGAAGCAGCAAGCATCTTTGTTAAGAATTATACAAAAGAAAACTTAAAGGTGAAGAATAACTCAATGGGTATATTGAAATTCATGGGATTATTTGATAAGAAAATGCGATATCTTGCCAAAAAGAAAGAAGCAATTAATAATTACAATGAGATTTTCAGTGGCGAAATGGCATGGGATGAGTTGGGTAAGCCGACTATAACCCTTGCTGAATATGCTAAAAATGCCTAAAGTCTCCTAATGGCTTTAGTCGAATGAAACAAATTGCGCCCTAACGAGCCAATTAACTTTTAACACACTAACTTTAACGCAACCTTAATTAAGTTTTGCAGGTTCAAAATCTCCGACTTTATTTAAATCCAGGATGGTTTCTCCCGCTTCATTAATATTGAAAGGACGGATAAACTTGGCGCCATAAATAATTTCCTCACCGGTATAACTGCTTCTGCTATGAACAATCTGGGCAAAAGTATCATCATAAGAAGTAATTAGTATAAAGAGTTCAACATCTTTTTCGATAAAATCGGATGGTTTAAAATTATAAAGCATACTTTTTTCATCAATGGGATGAACAATTGTCCACGTAAGCGCCAACATATTAACCTTTTCATATTCTAATGTTAAACGTTCAAATTTCCTAAAATCGTTCCCATACTCATCTTTTACCCGCCAACTCATATTAAGCTGAGCGGAAACTTCAACAAGGTTCCCCTTACTGTCATTGGCAATCATAAACATCAGCGCATTCATATCCTTAAAAGGAGCAATAATGGCATTGGGTGAATATCTCAAATGTGCTATTGGTCTGCTATAACGCCCATATAAGGTGCCTGTTGCAATAGCGAAGGTCATAAGGCCGAGAAAGGCTTCGAAACCGGCAGCAGAATTGGTTAAAACTCCTTGAGGATGGAGACCTCCATAGCCTACTGTAGTAAATGTTTGCAGACTAAAGAAAAAACATTGCCAATAAGTACTTCCCAAATCTGCGCGAATACCGATAATATTTTCTGAACCAATTAATAGATAAATTCCGGCAAACAGGAAATTGATGACAATATAAACACTGAGTACAGCCAGCCAGTAATAGGACCATTTGCAAGTAATTCCCCATCGGTAAAGACTGAATTCGCGCCAGAAATCATTTTTTCGGATAATATTAAAACTCCCGTCAGGGTTGATGGTGCGTTTACGGTTTCTATCCATCCGTGAGTCGAAACCCAAATTATCGCTGGGAGCCTGCGCTGCTTTGCTTTCCGCCATATTTATAATAATTGACTTCAAAATTAACCAATTAACGTTGAAGTCAGGCAGGGTTTGTTATCAATAAATTCTATGAAGCAAGATTTTTAAAGGTTAGGATAATGTAATCTTATTCCAAAGTCGTGTAATATCTATTGCCCTTAACAAGTGCAAATTTGTACCCTAAATAACCAAACGCTTTACGGCGAATAATTTAAAAATCAAAAAGAGAAATGAAAAAATCAAGATTAACACAAGAACAAGGAGAAGGAGCTGCGAATATTTACATAAAGACGAGTACTCCTTTACATACCAATTTAGCTGCATCGAGATGGTTAAAAATAGGTGCAATGCTAATCTTAGTTGCGAGCATGATTTTACCTGCTTGTAAATCTATGAATAAAACCCAGAAAGGTGCTGCAGTTGGCACAGTAAGTGGAGGTGCAATTGGTGCTGTGATAGGAAGGGTCTCTGGCAATACTGCTCTAGGAGCCATAATAGGTGCGGCAGTTGGAGGAGCAACAGGGGCTATCATTGGTCATAAAATGGACAAGCAAGCCAAGGAAATAGAGAATTCTGTTCCGGGCGTTAAAGTTGAGAGAGTTGGAGAGGGAATAACAGTTGAATTTAACAGTAAAATCTTGTTCGGATTTGATAAGTCGAACCTTTCTGAAGAAGCCAAAGTTAATCTATCCAAACTGGTAACCGTTTTAAATAATTATCCTGATACAGATATTGAAATTCAGGGACATACTGATGATAAGGGAAGTGAATCTTATAACCAGAATTTATCGGTAACTAGAGCAAAAGCAGTACAGTCCAACCTGCTTTCAAAAGGAATAGCATCAAGCCGCGTGAAAATCAGGGGATTTGGCGAATTGGCGCCTAAGTATTCAAACGACACTGAGGAAGGTCGCGCTAACAACCGCAGAGTTGAGTTTTTGATAACAGCGAATGAAAAAATGAAGGCCGATGCAAAAGAAGAGTCTGGAAAGTAAATATTAATAAATCAAATAATATGAAAATTAAATTTTATACAATCGCAGCTTTATTCATAGTTTCAATCTTTTCTGCCAACGCGCAAGAAATGGGGAAAACTAGATTTGCCGTGTTAGGAGGCGTTAATTTCCAGACTATTAATGGAAAGGATGGTAATGGCGACATTTTGAAAAATAAAATACTAACAGGCTTCCATATTGGGTGTAATGTCCAAATACCTGTTGCTCCCGAGTTTTATTTTCAACCGGGCATAATGTATTCAACTAAAGGTGCCAGAGTTACTAGTAATTATGCGGTGGCAAGTAATTATAAGCTTTCTTATCTTGAAGTTCCTATGAATTTTGTATATAGGGGTGCATTAGGAAAAGGGTTCGTTTTGGTTGGATTTGGACCCTACATTGGCTACGGTATTGGTGGAAGGACTACATCTGGAACAAGTTCAAGAAAAATACAGTTTAAAAATTCTATTGATGCTTCAGATTCATCAAGTAATATTCCTTATTCAAAGGCTTTTGATGCAGGAGCCAATGTTTTTGCAGGTTATGAAATGGCTGGCGGGCTTTTCTTTCAGTTAAATACACAGTTAGGGATGCTTAAAATAAACCCGGAAAATAAAGCTTACCCGAATGATAAAACGGCTATGAAAAATACTGGCTTCGGGTTTTCATTAGGGTATCGGTTTAAGTAATCGGTTCCTATGTTATTAGTTACTTAGTGAATAGTTAAAACGGGTTGGCTGGTCTGATGTAATTAGATCCTAACCTTATTTATCTAACTGATGGGTCTTTGTACTTTATTTAATGAGTTTCGCTGTTTTTAAAAACTCTTCAATGTCTGTCTTCATAGTGGTTGAAATTCCAACGCTTAGAATATAATGCATTACCCAACATTCATGACTGCCTGAGGTGCCTGGTTTGTTGAAAAAAATGTAAGCTTCATAGTGATCCGCAAATTTACCCAATGGATCAGGATGTAAACCATAGTAACCGGTAAAATCAATATTGTTGGATTTAGATATGCAGTTGATACTACCCTCAGACTTAAAGCCTGTTCTTGTTTTCCAATCTTTATGTTGCAACATGGCATCAAAGTTACCGATAGAAGTGCCATTATATTTTTCAGTCCATAGGAAAGTGTAACCATCATCAAATTGGCTTAGGTAACTTAAATCACTTTTGGGATTTAAATAAGCGGGGATACCCATTGTAAAGATTCCCGGTACAATTTCCCTCTGTATTAAAGGAAGTGGCCTGCGTTTTACACTTGCTTTAACGGCCTCAAATTCCTTTATTCCTGTATTGGGTTTTGTAGTCTTTAAACAAATCCATATAAAATTTGCCCCGCCAAATGTAAAGGGATAAAAGTAATCACTTATATAAACAGGCTTAGTGTGGCCATAGTCTTTTTTAGCTGTTTTCCCTATGTTTTTATACCAACCATCTGCACCCGGTTTTTTGCTTGGTTCAGGCCATTCTTCAGATAAGCGTTCTAAATTCATTCCTGAAACATTATACACGGTTATTATAATGCTGCTGTCAGCTTTATAAAAGGTCATGTATTGGGGATTGTCTTTAGGAATAAAGACTTTATATCCCTTAGGGAAGCCAAATTTAACACCTAAGGTGTGAAAGGCAGTATCTGTAAGGATTACGCCACCGGCCACCTTTGGTTTAACAGGCTCCTTGGCAGGGGTTTTAATAACGGGTTGTTTGCCAAGGCGTTTGCCGGTTTTATCAATATCAAATTTTTCTTCATTGAGTTTAACGGTGGCAATATTGTCTTTGAAACCGCCCCACCACTCATCATATTGAAAGGGTATGATTGTTTTACCTGTTTTATCAATAAAACCCCACTTTTCATCCAGTTTAACAGCGGCCAAACCTTCCCTGAAACTCATGGCATTACCATAAAGGATAGGAATTGTTAATTGATAATTATTGTCTATGCCTCCCCATTTTTCATCAAGCTGGACAGAAACAAAGCCTTCCTGCATAATTAGGAGATTATCATATTTAATTTCAATTACTACTTCACCTGTTTTAGAAAGGCAACCCCATTTTCCACTTTTTTTTACCTTAAACAGGCCATATTCGCAATTTTTAACCTCACTATATTGGTCAATCGGGAATAATTCTTTCCCTGTTTTATCAATAATATAGTTTTTCGAATATCCTTCAGAAACCCTAGCAGTGCCCTCTGAGAAATCACTAACGTATGAATATTGAACAGGAATCACTTCATGTCCCGTTTTATCCAGAAAGCCACATTTTGCGTTTAATTTACAGGCAGCAACTCCTTCATGGAAATTGTTGATGTTTTCATACTTCAAAGGGATTATTTCTTCGCCTTTTTCGTTAATACATCCATATTTATTATTGAGCGAAACGATTGCCATGCTTTCATGGAAATCGTAAGCATACGCATATTTAGGTTCAACTAAAATAGTATTGAGTGAATCCTTAAAACCATATTTTCCATTGTCATTCTTAAATGGAAAATATTTTTGAGCCTGTATACTTATTGTAAACAATAGCAAGGTATTAAAAACAAGGATATTTTTCATATGATAGTTTATTTATTGATAGTTTAATATTTGTTAAATTTGAGTAACCACTATTACCGGCAGTTTTTGAATCCCAAAGTTTTTAACCTCCAAATGAATCCTGCGAATTTGCGGATTAATTTTGGCGAATAAGTTTAGTTCTTCACCCCTTTTAAAATACACCTCAGGTAATCGCTCAGTTGTTTTGCGTTTTTCTTTTTCGTTAGCACTGGCCGCACGGTGCTGTTGTGTATATGGAGTTTAAAATCAACAATACTTACTTGCAACAATTTTGTTACATTTGCTGGTGAAAGTGTGAGGACAGTTGAATATTTATAACGGAATAAGGGCATACTGGTAATGGTAACTTGCTGTTCAGGGAATTCAAGTTTGCTGCTGTCTGATAAATATAAAATACACCCTTTTTCATTGGTATTGGTATAAGATACTACCATTTGGAGGTACAGAAGGATACTACTGTCGCCTTCTTTGGTAATTATTTTGGAGTATTGCATATCAAAAGCCAATGGACTTTCAAACTTGACAATACCGGTTCGGTTATCTGTATTGATGTGAATGTCTTTGCAATCTGATTGTGCAAAAAGCGGGGTAATGGTAAAAAGGAAAAATGTAAATATTATTTTCATAACTGCGAATTTTGAGCAAATGTATAGGATTTAACCCAACTTGCAGCTTCTACCCCGTTAGCACCTTTAAAATGGGGGTTTTATTTTTTTCGGGAGGTGTTTTGTGTACTACAGATTTTACTTTTTTGAACGGTTTATGTTTTATGTTTAATGCGTCAAGTAATACTATT
>JBBQIF010000207.1:0-5856 GCA_038324665.1 Bacteroidia bacterium | reverse complement strand
TTTCCCTGAATTGAATAGGTATTTTTTCTTGATAAATTATCTCACCAGTATCAATTTTTCGGTCAATTTTATGAATGGTATAACCGGTGTCAGTTGAACCATTATAGAGTTGCCAAATAATACTTTGGGCGTTCTGATATTGAGGTAATATTTCGTGGTGAATATTCAACATGCCATATTTTGGTAACCTAAATATTTTAGGAGAAATATAGCCATTGCCAAGACTTAATCCAATATCTGCAATTGCTTCTTTAAACAAGTTTTGGGTTGCTTCGCAATTAATTGTTTTGGTTCTGAAAAAAGAAATATTCAACCTTGTGCACATATCCTCAATGTTTTCAATTTTAACATATTTCTCCATGTCCTCCTTAAACCATTTGCGCATCCTAATGCCATTTAAAGCACCTAATATCCCAATCTTTAAGATTTTGTTTATTTTATTCCTGTACTGCTTTTTTTTATTTGCAATTTGGCCCTCATTAAAAACAACCATTTTCACCTCTATCATTTCACTTTTAACGAGGTAATCTAAATGGTGTGCGGCAGTGCCATAAAGTGAAGAAGTAAGGATTACAATTTTCATCCTAGATTAATAGGGAAATAAATTACCAGCGTCACTTCTTTTCCTTGCATTATTAGCCATAAAATAAAGAATATGGTCCATATTCCAGTCAAGGATAACATGATCTCTCCTTAAACAAAGTTGTTCAGGTGCCAGTTTTCCTTCGTGGTTAATATGACATCCTCTTTCAGCAGTAGCACATGAAATAAAACCTGCATCAAAAACAGCTTTCCTTCCCTTTTCACTGAAATGATAAAACCTGCCATAAGGAAAAGCGAAATGTTTTACTTCACCACAATGGGTTGCAATAATCTCAAAAGTTTGCTGCATGTCCGCTTTAAGTTGCGCATCACTTAATTCAGCGATGTTCTCATGGAACATGGTGTGCCCGCCTATTTCATGTCCTTGTGCTTGCAATTTTAAAACCTCATCCCAGTCTAAAAATTCTACAGGTGGAAGATGTAATTTTTCTCTACAGTGTCTTTTTACTTTCTCAAAATCCTGTTCACCAATTAAGCCGGGATTAATAAAAAAACAGGCCTTCGCATTATAATTATCCAATATGGCTGCGGCATCCAGATTATTTTTAAACCCATCATCTGAACTTATTGAGAGGTAAGGTTTATCAATTTTATTATTCAGTATCAAATCGACAGCCTCTCCATACGGAATGAAAGTATGGTTTTTACTTAATATTTTCAGAAGCTTGTCCAGGTTATGCAATTCGTCCTTGAAGGAATGGTGGATATAAAGGAATTGCACTCGTGGGATATTCAGGTACTTTTCCAACCCTGTTAGCTTATCTTTCAGTGCCAGGCCAGATAATGCCATGCTCCTTAAAGAGGCCCTGAAACTATGCGGCACCAGGTCCTTTATTTCTTTATAAGTTTCTATGAATTGTTCCAAATATTCTCGTTTAATAGGAATCCTTATTTGCCCGCATTTTCAGCAATCAATTGATTGAAAACTTCGGCTAATTCCATTGCTTTTTGCTTGAAAGAGAACCCATCAATGAATGATTTATTGGGTTGGTATTGCTTTAAAGCATCAGGATGAAGAATGAGATTCAACAAGGAATCTGCAATGCTCGCAATATTATCAGGCGCAATGCATATACCTAGACCTGACGTCTCCAGTATATCTTTACAATCAGAGTCCTCACAAAGTGCCAGTATTGGTTTGCCGGAATTAAGGTATTCAAAAAGTTTTCCCGGAATAAATAAAGTCCTGTGCTCTTTGCAATTCGATTTTTCGAGCGGAAGAAAAAGAACATCAGAATCCATCAGTTTTTTTAAAGATTCTTCTTTAGGAAGGTAACCACCAACGCTAAAATATTCTTCAACTTTATTCTCCTTAATCTGCTGAATGTTCCCCGGATGAATATCTCCCCACAGCGAAATTTTAAGTTGTTTAGGGGTAATTGCATTTTTCTCCTTAAGTGAACTTACTGCTTTAATAAGAAAATAACCTGAGCGTGTGGATGCATCGATATTGTCATTGTTATAGGTCCAGAAAAAATCCTTTAAGAAACCAATAAAGACATTTCTTTTCTTTTTTGGTTCAAAAACATTTAATGACCCAGAATAGCTTATCTCCAGCATTTAAAATCCATTGGTAATTACTGTTATTTCATTTTCTGGCAATATGTTCCGCTTTAAATACATTTTTTTTACCTCCCATGTATTAACGATTAGTTTGTCTGCTTTGGAAAATATCCATTTTTCCAATTTTCTCATAAAATACCAGTGCAATTTAGAAGGAAAACTCCACTGATAGCCATCTGTAAAAGGGTCTCTTAAATCAGCAGCCCATTTAACCTTTAAATTCCTTTTTAACAGATAGCCAAGAATTAGAGCAGAGAAGGGACCTGAGGTAGTATAAACAATCTCTATATTTTCTGATATTATTATTTCCTTTGCCTTTTTATACACCCTGAATGGCCATAAAGCCGATCTTTCCCAGAACAGTGGATATAAAAAAAACCAGAATAATCTGAAAATTCTTAATTTATTTAGAAACTTTATTAATTGTAGGGGTTGATAAGCCGGTACCCTGAATATTTTTGTATTTGCGGGTATCCAAGTACTAAGGGAATCATCGGTTTTAACCCCAGCCTTATCAATATCCTCTTTTGTAATAGTCAATACAACAGGTTCAATTTGATTCTCCCTTAAATAATGGACAAACTTTATACTCCTTTGCACACCCGGCCCACCTATTGGTGGAAACTGATAGGCAATGAATAGTACTTTTGTGGTCATTTTAGCAAAAAGTTATGAATCCACGCACCAAGGGCAGCTCTTTTAAACAATGGTTTTTCTATATGCTCAGGAAATTTTTGATCACATATTTCCGCCAGTTCAATTAACATTTCCTGATTACTAGCTATCCAGGATTTCATAGGTGTTGTAAATCCTTTTTTATCTGTGCGGTATCTTATTTCACTAGGCATTTCACTGATCGCTTCGCGCAATATCCATTTTTGCCATCCATCACGTATTTTATAATGATCTGGAAGTTGGAACACAAAATCCACCAAACGGTAATCCAGAAAAGGATTCCTAGTTTCAACTGCATAAGCCATGCTGAAACTATCATCTGCCTGAAGAAAATACGGTAACTGGAGCATACCAAGGTCGAGTTTTAAAAAATCTTTCAAACGTGTTGGTGAGAAAATTTTCTTCTGAAATGCATAAGGGAAATTTGATAATCCAAACGCTGTTTTTTTTGCTAAATAAGCATCCCCGATTGTCGCCTTAAAAGTGCTTTTTTTGCTCTTTCCCTTTAATGCCGACCATTTTCTTATTTCTCTGGCTACCTTCAGGAATCTGCCTTTTACAAGGAGCTGTGTAGTATATTTAAAAAAATGATGGTGATAACCCGCGAGTATCTCATCTCCTCCCTGACCAGACAATAATACAGTTACGCCATTTTCTTTAATTACTTTCTTAATTATATATTGTGCAAAGAATGAGGTGTCACCTACAGGCGACCCAATCTGGTAGATCTGTGATAAAAATGTTTCCTTATCAAAATCTCCTTCTGGATTAATCTGTATATTTTTTGACTGAAGTTTTTCATTCGCCAGATTAATAAAATAGGACTCATCGCCTTCAGATCCTTTTTCAGAAATCACGGAAAATGTAGTGAAATTATGGTGCTGCAATACTTCCTTAGCCATAAAAGCTATCGAAGTTGAATCCAAACCCCCTGACAAGGAAATTCCCCATTCAACATCAGACCGCAACCGTATTTTAACGGCATCTGTCATCAATGCTCTGAATGTCTCTATTACTTCTGTTTCCTGTATCTTATTGTTAATCTTAGTGGGAAGCGTATAAAACTCTACTGGGCCGGTAGAAAAGGATTCGGCTCCACCTGGTTTAAAATTGTAATAACTTGCCTTAGGAAAGCGCATTATGCCATTAAAGAAAGTTTCCTCGTTATAGAACAAGTAACCTAAATCCATAAATACATCCACAGCATTATTATTGATCCCTTTCATTTTTTGAGGAAATGACATGATCTGTTTAGGTTCAGACATTAAAATAAAAGTGTCCTTTTCCTGATAATGATACAATGGTTTAACCCCAAATCTGTCATTGGAAATAATTAATTCGCCAGTATTCAAATCATAAATGGCCAGTGACCACATACCGTTAAACTTTGGAAAGCAATCCTTGCCCCAATACCTGTAGGCTGCAGTGATGACCTCGGTGTCCGTTCCTGTTGAAAATAAAAAGCCCGCGTTTTTAAGTGTTTCCTTTAACTCTATAAAATTGTATATTTCTCCGTTATAGATAATGATTAAATTATCATAAATAAAAGGTTGATGCCCTTTAATGCTTAAATCAAAAATTGAGAGTCGTCTGTGACCGAATAACAAATCGTATTGCCCTTTGATATCAATTTCATCTATATTACTGCCATTTATACCATTCGGGGTATCCGTGGTTAAAATTGATTCAAAGACTTGTGTTTTTGTATTAATCAGAATAAGACCTTCTCCATCAGGTCCCCTATGTTTGATGATATCCAAGGATTTTATTGAATCACGGATATCTTCCATTGTAAGTCCTTCCTTTTTATATAGCGCTAAAATTCCACACATTTCTTTCTACTATTGTTATAAATCCAATACTCCCTTTGCAAATTTTTCGTAATTAACTTTTGAGTGAAAATTTTCCTTCCAGAAGGCAATAATAGCCTCTCTTTGTGCTAAATTATTAAATTTACCCGCTTTACAATTTTCAATTTTTTGCGCTAAAAATTCAGATGAAAAGTCCATAGGTATAAGCATGCCTGTGGTATCATTTACTATTTCGCGGCAACCGCCAACATCCGTTGATAATACAGGTATGCCATGGCTAATTGCCTCCATCATGCTCACTGGCAAACCTTCGCTAGAACTTAAACTAATTAAAAAATCAAAATGCATAGTGCTGTATAATTCATGTATGCCATCTGTGGTCAGATAGCCATGAAAAATAACTTTGCAATTTTCCGGTAGCTGCGAGCTTAAACTTTTTAGTTTATCAAGGTCTTCCCCATCGCCTATTACATGCCATTCCAAAGGCTTGGAAGTAATCAATTTTAGACTTTTGATAAGTAAATCCAATCGCTTGATTGACCTAACCCTGGAACAAGTTACGAGTCGAATGGTATCTGTTATTTCAAAAAACATTTTCCCATTGCTTTCTATCCCTAGGTACTTATGAGCAATTTTATTCTGAAATTTATTATTTTTTTGCTTTAAATGCTCTTCTCCTACTTTAGAAACCGCCCATAACTTATCCATTCCTGATAACTGAAACGGTCGGAAAAAAATATATTTATAATCAGACTGCTCTTCAAAAACATCGAAGCCATGTGCCCGTGAAATAAAGCTAATTCGGGGTGAATTTAATTTGACAAAAGCGCCTATCAATGCCAGATCATCACACCAATAAGAATAGACAATTGTGTCCTTAGGAGATTTAATAACTTCCCCAATTTTCAAGGATTTAAGGTAACATTGTTTTAAAAGCGATAGGTTAAATTTTAGTGTCATAAAAAACAATTTCTTTGATTGTATCCTAAAAAATTCTTTTAAAAGTATTGAGAATACATTGCTTATAAATACAGGATTGTAGGTATTAAAGATTGAAATTATTGGAATAATTACTTCAACATTATTCGGTAATGTATGAATGGCTTTCCATTCCCTATTTGAATTTACCGGGTAGATAATTACCTTTTTAAAGTGTGACGCTGTTACACTTAGTTCGTCAATCAGGAATTCTTCCCCAGGTATA
>JBBQIF010000206.1:0-5869 GCA_038324665.1 Bacteroidia bacterium | reverse complement strand
GATGCTGGAGGAGGCCAAAAAGCGCGACCACAGGGTAATAGGCAAAGACCTAGAGATATTTGCATTCGATGATGATGTTGGTCCTGGATTGCCGCTTTGGTTGCCTAAAGGTGCTGCAATTATTGAGTGTTTGGAGGAATTTGCCAAAAAAACAGAGAAAGAAGCCGGCTATGTAAGGGTGAAATCTCCCCATATAGCCAAAGAGAGCATGTATATTAAGAGCGGTCACCTGCCTTATTACCAAGACAGCATGTTTCCGCCTATGGAAATGGATGGTACGAAATACTACCTGAAGGCCATGAACTGTCCTCACCACCACAAGATATTTGACGCTACACCTAAGTCGTATAAAGATTTGCCATTGCGATATGCAGAGTATGGCACTTGTTACCGCTACGAGCAAAGTGGTGAATTATTTGGATTGATGCGTGTGCGTTGCTTGGAGATGAACGATGCCCATATTTATTGTACTAAGGCGCAGTTTGAGCAGGAATTTAGGGCGGTAAACGATTTGTATTTAAAATATTTCAAGGTTTTCGGCATCGATAAGTATGTTATGCGTTTCAGTAAACACGATCCTAAGAAATTAGGTCAGAAATACATCAATTCGCCAGAATTATGGAAAGAGACAGAGGATATGGTGCGCAGTGTATTGATAAGCAGCAATATTCCTTATGTAGAGGTGGAAGACGAGGCTGCATTTTACGGACCAAAGATTGATATACAGATATGGAGTGCCATCGGCAGAGAATTCACATTGGCGACTAATCAAGTGGATTTTGCCCAGGCTGAGCGTTTTAACCTTCACTTTATCAATGAGAAAAGTGAAAAAGAAAGGCCATTGATACTTCACAGGGCCCCTTTGGGGACACATGCGCGGTTCATTGGGTTTTTACTGGAACACTATGCCGGCAAATTTCCATTGTGGCTGGCACCCGATCAGGTGATTATCCTACCAATTAGCGAAAAATATCAAGATTATGCAGAAAATCTTTTAAAAGTCCTGAAAAAGCACGATATTCGCGCCCTCATTGACGATAGGTCGGAAAAAACCGGAAAGAAAATACGTGACGCTGAGATGAAGAAACTCCCGCTAATGCTCATAGTTGGTGAAAAAGAGCAAGCAGAGAATACAGTGTCCGTTAGGAAACAGGGTGGTGAAGATCTTGGAACAATGAGTATAGAAAGTTTAACTGACTGGATTAATAAAGAAATAGAAAAACAATTAAATTAAATAGAGATTGCAAAAAAAACCGTATTCCCCCAAGCCGATTAGGCCGAAAACTAACAAGCCGCGTGTAAACAGAGGTAGAAGAGAGGCTTTACACAAGATCAATGGATTCATTAATGCCCAGCAAGTAAGGGTAGTAGGCGAAGGCATTGAATCGGGTGTTTATTCCCTTTCCGAAGCACGTAAAATTGCGGAAGCTATGGAATTGGATTTGGTTGAAATCTCTCCGAATGCTGAACCGCCGGTTTGTAAAGTAGTTGATTACAACAAATACCTTTACGAGCAAAAGAAGAAAATGAAGGAGCTAAAAGCGACTGCCATTGTCAACGAGGTGAAGGAAATCAGGTTTGGACCGAATACAGATGAGCATGATGTTGATTTCAAAATCAAGCATGCTACGAAATTTTTAGGTGAAGGTGCAAAGGTGAGGGCTTATGTGTTTTTTAAGGGCAGAACGATCATCTATAAAGAAAGAGGATACGATTTGCTGATGAAGTTTGCCAATAAGCTGGTAGATGACGGGATTGCCAAACTGGAATCGCCGCCAAAACAAGAAGGAAAGAAAATGATTATTCTCTTGGGGCCGATAAAGAAATAGTCGAAACAACAATAATATAATAAAGGAGCAACAAGTTATGCCAAAAATGAAGACGAATAGCAGTGCTAAAAAAAGAGTTAGCCTTACTGCATCAGGAAAAATAAAACGTAAGAAAGCGTTTAAGAACCACATCTTAACAAAAAAATCTACCAAGCGTAAACGCGGTCTAACCCAAGGTGGTTTAGTACACGAAACCGATATGCCAAACATGAGGTTCATGTTGACCATAGGTAAATAAATTATTATAAAAGACATTGCCGGGCCAAAAAGTTTCCATCAACATGGAACGCCTGTCAAAACATCAATAACTCAAAAAGTAACAAAGTAAAAAAATGCCTCGTTCAGTTAATCACGTTGCCAGTAAAGCACGTAGAAAGAAAATCATCAAAATGGCCAAAGGCTATTTTGGAAGAAGAAAAAATGTATGGACCGTAGCTAAAAATGCGGTTGAAAAAGCCTTAGGTTATGCCTATCGCGACAGAAAACAAAAGAAAAGAAACATCCGTTCAATATGGATAGTGCGTATCAATGCCGCAGTAAGGGAATTCGATATGTCGTACTCTCAGTTCATTGGTAAATTAAATGCAAAAGGCATCACATTGAGCAGGAAAGCATTGGCCGACCTAGCCTTAAACCACCCTGAAGCTTTCAAAGCCATTGTAATGGAAGTTAAGGATGCCACACCGGTATCTCGTCCAGATAATGAGCCAAGAGCATCAAGAGTAGCCGCAGCCGCTCCGGTAGCCGCAGTAAAAACAGTAAAACCAAAGGCAGAAAAGACCGCTACACAGTCAGCACCAGCTCCTGTAGCTGAAGCAACAGTGGAGACTGTAGAAGTGGCACCAATTGAAGCTGAGGCAGAGGTTGTGAAAGTAGCTAAGCCAAGGAAGAAAAAGGCTGAGGATACTGAGAATTCAGAAGAAGCTTAATTCAAGATAAGATCAAAGGAAAAGGGAAGATGAAAGTCTTCCCTTTTTTATTGACTTTGATTCTGTATTTTTATCCTGAATTGGATAATTTGTAGTAAATTTGTGAAACTGATGGATAATTGATGAAAATTTTACTTGAAATACCAGACAATAAAGCCAATTCTTTGATGGATGTATTAAAAGATATATCCTATGTGAAAGCCAGAAAACTAACTGATGTGAAAGCAAAATTACTTGGCGAGATAAGGGATGCTGTTGATGAAATGATTTTAATAAAGGCCGGTAAAAAGAAAGGTCGGAATGCCGAAGATTTTTTAAATGGTCTATAATGTATTAACGATTACGGTATTTGAAAGGCAGGCTAAAAAGCTTTTTAAAAAATACCCATCCCTGAAAAATGAATTGTTAAAGTTAATTACAGGGTTGAAACAAAATCCTGAGTAAGGCGTTTCACTTGGCAAAAATTGTTATAAGATCAGGTTTGCGATTGCTTCAAAAGGGAAGGGAAAAAGTGGAGGCGGCAGAATCATAACAAATATTGTAATAAATGATAAAGTTGTTTACCTGCTGACTATTTATGATAAATCAGAAAAAGATAATATTACCGACAAAGAACTTGAGGAATTGTTAAGTTTAATTCCGGAATAACAAAGGAAAAGGGAAGATGAAAGTCTTCCCTTTTTTATTTTTAGTCTTCAACTGCCGTAGGCGAGGTCGAATGTTAGTAGCATTTCTATTTTAGTGACATTTTGTTTGGCGATTTATTTGCTCCTGCTTCGGCAGAAAATAAAATGACCAACACATCTCCTGCCTCATGTGCAGTTTTCACATAAAAATCCTAAATTTGTAAAGCAGATGGACGAAGTAAAAGCACCCCTATCGGATTATAATGCCCTTGACTTGAATGGCACTTATCCTCTTGTTGTTACTCCTCCGCAAATTGGCACTACCAAAATCATTTATTTGGGAGATAAGCGTTATGAACTGAGCAATCACCTTGGCAATGTAATGGCAGTTATAAGCGATCGAAAAATTATGGTGGACGATAATTCGGATAATGTATTAGATTTTTACATGCCGGAATACTATAGCTTTGGCATGTATTATGCTTTTGGAGCATCATTACCTGGAAGGTCAAATTCAAATTCAACCTACAAATATGATTTCTATGGGCAAGAGAATGAAAATGACAATAACGCTTATGATTTAGGAGCAAGATTTTACGACAGCAGGTTAGGAAGGATGTTCTCAATTGATCCTTTAGCAGATTCCTATACTAATGTGCCCTTATTATTTAATGTAGGTCCATCTGGAGGAGCGAGAATTGATTTCAAATATGCAGTCAATATACACGGTGCAGTTATTTTGTTAAGGGTTCTTCAAATTAATTTTACAAGACCATTAAATACAGTGCAGGTGCTTGTTCCAACGGGGATCTTTGGTATTCCAAGATGGAACAAATTTAAAACAATACATGATAGAAATAATATTGACCTAAGAACAAGAATACGAACAGATGTAAAGCAACTAAATTTTGAAGACAAAAAATAAATTATACATAGCTTTAGCAGCATTTATCATGACATTTGAGTCTATTGAAGCTCAGAACAAAGGTTGTTATAATTTTCCTATCCAAAATGGAAATGAATCGATTTTGTATAGTTATGATGGGATAGAATTGCTAAGAACAACTATGGGGGTATTTATGACCAACTATGGTGAAAATTATTTTATTGTTAGGGACATGGGCAATTTTGGTATTTTAGATCGTAATGGAAATATTAGATTAAAACTTGAATATAAGAATATAAATGAATGTCAATACAATAAAAATAGATTTATTATTACCAGTAATGAATCTGTCTTCGTAATTGATTTAAGAAAAGATGAAATGATAATTCCAGAATCTGATAAGTATAATAAGATTTATGAAATTGATTCAAACAATTATATTACAATACTAAAAAATGAGGCATTCTATATTAATACTAAGGATTCTATTAAAATTGAGATTGAAAAAGCATTGGAAAGTCCGGGCTATTACATTAGTAGTTATAGATTCCAGGACTTGTTTCTTTTATGGGATGCTTTTGAAGGGAGTTTAGTAATTGATATAAATGGAAACAGTTTATATAAGAGTGGACATAAAATTGTGGATTTTAGTCCTGATAAATCCTTATACCTTTCTAATTCAAATGATACATTTCTTGTTTTAAGTAAGGATGGTGATATAATAAGGACATTTATTTGTCAAAGGGCAAATTTTATAAATAACAGGATAATAAAATATTTTTTTAATAATAAATATTACTTATTTGATCCTAAAAGTAATATTGTATCTACACCATACAAAAATATTTATTATCTAAATGATAGTTTATTTCATTGTGCGCATTCGAAAAGAAAACATGGAATAATTAATATGAAATTTGAAATTGTAGAGCCATTTAAATATGAAACAATTGGAGTAGCTGGATCAGATAGTCAATATTTTGTTTTGGGCAATAAGCAAGGTCTTATTATAAAAAGTATTAACAATAAAGTTATTTATATGGGGAAGGCTTATAATTTTTATAATAATGGTAATTATAGTGTTTTACAGACAGAGGATGGAAAGTTCAGTCTTTTTAGTATTAAGTTTAGATCTGTCTTGTTGTCAGGATATGATTACATTTCTATATCTTATGACTGTGATCTTGTTAAATTCAACAAGTCAGTCAAAAGTGGGTTTTACCATATTCGTGATAATAAGTTCTTTTTTAATTCATACTAATTTATTGATAATGAACCACCTAGAACCGGTATTGATTTTTAAGACAGGTAATTCTAAATTAGTACTAACTTTATAACTGATTTAATAATTTTGGAAGAATCATCAAATGTAAAAATGAAAAACGTATATAGAAGACGATATAGAAATACACAATATTTTAAGAAAATAACTGTATTTTTTTCCTACTTTATTTTTAATAGCACTGTTTTCTTTGCTCAAACATCCATCCCAGCCGGCAACGTCTCCGGCACATGGACCAAAGCCGCCAGCCCTTATAAAATACAGGGAGAAATTATAGTTCCCAAAGGAAGCACTTTGGCATTGGAGGCTGGCACTGT
>JBBQIF010000205.1:0-5917 GCA_038324665.1 Bacteroidia bacterium | reverse complement strand
ACTATTTGGTCACTTCATTCCATCCTTAATATTATGACAAACACTTTATTTATGATCTCCTTTTTATGCAAAACGAAGTTAACATCGAATTCATAATCCTTGCAAGTGCCTTTTTTGCCTTGTTAATGGTAGCATTCGTGACCACCTTTTTATTTGTTACCCAAAAACGCAGTTTCAAATACAACGAAAATCTCGCATTGGTAAAAAAGGAATACGAATCCGCCATCCTGAACTCACAGATAGAGGTTCAAGCAACTACCCTTCAGCAGGTTTCCGAAGAATTGCACGATAATATTGGCCAATTGTTAAGTTCAGTACTCATGTTCATGGAGGTACTCGGTTCAAAAGGCCATCCTGAAATGCAATCTTCAATAGAAGATACCAAAACTGTTGTTACTGAAATAAAGGAGCAGGTGCGTCATATTTCGAGAAGTATATCCCCAAAACATATTGAAGATTTTGGATTATCTGAAGCCATCGGTTATCAAACAGACAGGATTAATAGAATTGGTGCCATCAATGTTGAATTTAAGGTGGAAGGCACTATTAAGAAATTTATTCCAGGTATTGAAATTGTGATGTTCCGTATGGTGCAGGAGCTGATGAACAATGCCATTAAGCACAGCGAATGTGAAAATATATGGATTACAGTGAGTTATGAAGCTGAAAAACTCTCAATCAATGTTAGGGATGATGGCAAAGGCTTCAACAAGCGGGAGGTTGAAAAAAACAAACAGTTCAAAGATGGTGGTGGCCTTAATTCACTCGAAAACAAAGCGAGGAATATACAATGCAGTATATCATTTAACAGCAGCCAGAAAGGGACCAATGTACTATTTTTCAAAAATTTCGAATGAAAATTAAAATTGGTATTGCAGACGACCATAAATTATTCAGAAAAGGGCTTATTTCTCTTCTTTCCTTATATGAAGACTTACAGGTTATATGGGAAGCAGTTGATGGGAAAGACCTGCTCGAAAAAGTAAAGGAAGAAATACCGGACATTACATTGGTGGACATCAATATGCCTAAATTATCTGGGATAGAGGCCACAAAGAAACTCACGCATAGTTACCCCCATATTAGAATAATTGCCTTGAGTATGTATGAAGACGAGGGGCATATAAGGGCTATGATGGAAAACGGCGCTAAAGGTTATTTAATCAAGGATTCTGATCCTTCTGAAATTTATATTTCCATTAAGGAACTTCATAACAATGGCTACCTCTACTCAAAACTAGTATCTGCTTCAATGAATAGCACAGATGAGGAAAAAATTAACAATAGCATATTATTTGCCTCGCTCAACGACAAGGAGAAGCTATACCTCAACCTAATCTGTAAGGAATTGACCTATCAAGAAATTTCCGAGTCTATGAACTTAAGTATTCGAACTGTTGAAGGCTACAATGAAAAATTGATGACCAAGCTCCGCGCCAAGAACCGTATCAGTCTTGTGGTATTCGCCATTAAGAACGGAATAGCCGATTTGTAAGATTGTCTATAAAGTCTGATAGCAGCAATATGGACGGATGTAGAGATGTTATAAATTGCGTCTCTACTCATATAAACTGCTATTTTTGTAGGACTTATTTTCTTCACCATTCAATTGTAATTTTACCTAATTTTGCAGCCTTATATATTATGGTAAAAGGTAAAACAACATTAATAACAGGGGCCAGCAGGGGCATTGGCAAAGGAATTGCCGAAGCTTTTGCCAAAAATGGCTCCAATATAGCCTTTACTTATGCCAGTTCTGTAGAAAAGGCAAAAGCTTTTGAGGCTGAATTAGAGCATAATTATGGCGTGAATGCGATTGGCTACCAGAGCGATGCCAGTAATTTTGCAGCAGCCCAGGAACTTGCAGACAGGGTAATCGCCGATTTCGGTTCTATTGATGTCCTTATAAACAATGCCGGTATCACCCGCGATACCTTGATGTTGAGAATGACTGAAGCGCAGTGGGATGAAGTGATGAATACGAACCTTAAATCCGCTTTTAATTTAACAAAGGCATGCCTTAAAACCTTCCTACAGAAAAAAAGTGGAAGCATTATCAATATAACCTCTATAGTTGGCCTTACCGGAAATGCCGGCCAGGCTAATTATGCCGCCAGTAAAGCTGGACTTATAGGCTTCACAAAATCCATCGCAAAAGAACTAGGCAGCAGGAATGTGAGATGCAATGCGGTTGCACCTGGTTTCATTGAAACGGAAATGACCTCAGAATTGAAGGAAGAAGTGCGCAAACAGTGGATAGAATCAATTCCTCTGAAAAGGGGTGGTACAACCGAAGATGTCGCTAACCTGTGTTTATTTTTGGCAGGAGACATGAGCACTTATATTACCGGACAGACAATCAATGTTTGCGGAGGCATGGTGATGCAATAATGTCATTAGATCAATCATCAGATATTGAAGAAGAAGTAGTTGGTAAAGAAATGTCCTTTTTCGACCATGTGGATGAATTGCGCAAACACCTTGTAAGGGCTGCCCTTTCAATTGTAGCCTTTTGCATCCTTGCATTTTTTTATATCGATTTCATATTCCATGGCATCATATTAGGTCCTTTAAAAAACAATTTCATAACTTACAGACTGCTTTGCAAATGGTCGCAGAAATATTACCATTCCGACCAATTATGTGTAAAAGATTTTCCTATTACATTACAAAACACAGAAATGGCGGGCCAATTCCTGATGTCCTTTAAACTGGCTTTCCTAGCTGGCATCATCATGTCCATGCCCTATATTCTTTGGCAAATATGGAAGTTCATTAAACCGGCTTTGAATTTAAATGAAGTTAAAAACACAAGAGGGTTTGTATTTTATACCACAGCTTTATTCGTAACCGGTATATTGTTTGGCTACTTTGTATTATGTCCTATTTCAGTTAATTTTTTCGCCACCTATTCATTGAGCCCTTTGGTAAAAAACGAGATAAATATTCAGAGCATTGTTTCATTTATGAGTGTACTGGTATTGGGTACGGGTATAATTTTTGAGCTTCCTGTCCTGATGTATTTCTTGGCCCGCATGGGAATTATTACTTCGGCATTCTTAAAAAAATACAGGAAATATGCCTTCATTGTCATCCTGATTGTAGCTGCTGTTGTAACACCCCCAGATATTGTAAGCCAGATTATTTTAACTATACCAATTTATATGCTTTTTGAGATGGGTGTTATTATTACAAAACGGGTAGAAAAACAAAAAAAACAAAATGAGCAACAAATCAATTAACATCGCGATTGGCTGCGACCACGCAGGTTTTGAGCAAAAAGAAGCTGTAAGGCATTACCTTATCCAGAAAGGTTATAATATCCAAGATTTTGGCACCTTCAATGCGGACTCAGTAGATTACCCTGATTTCGCCCATAAGGTGGCTGAAAATGTATTGGACAATACGGATACGCTTGGTATATTATTGTGTGGCAGCGGCAATGGTGTTTGCTTAACCGCCAATAAACACAATGGCATAAGGGCAGCACTATGCTGGCTTCCTGAACTTGGCGCCCTAGCAAGGCAGCACAATAATGCCAATATACTTTGTTTACCTGCCAGGTATATAAGCAATGATATCGCCTTTGAAATAACTGAAGCCTTTTTAACAGCCAATTTCGAGGGAGGCCGACATGAAAGGCGTGTTGAGAAAATAGATTTGTAAAAAGATTGTAAAATTTACTTCAGTAATCCTACCATTTTAAAGCGTTCAAAAACAGTCTTTGTATGTGGTGCGTCTGCAAGTTCTGACGTAAGGTCTTGCCCGGCCCAATGCTCGTAATGCTTACCCCCACGCCATAAACGGCTATCCGTTACATCATATATTTTACCTTTGTAGGCAATCCACACTTCGGGCTTATCCTGTCCGTTTCTTAAGGCCAATTGTTGTAAAGTATAGTAAGGCAAATCCATAACATCAAATAAATTGAATTATATTTGAACTACCAATTTAAATTATATTGAAAATAAGATTGTTTCTCGTATTAGTCATTCTATATATTCTTGCAGCCTTTGGCTGGTGGCTTTACTCATTAATCGACTTTACCAAAAAAGAACACGATTTTGAATTAAATACCCTCACTTATAAATGCACCCGAATTGAAGAGAGATTAGTACAGTTCCTGCACATGAAAGAAGATTCTGGATTAAGTTGCTTTATGGTATTTGAATCCAACAAACCTGAGTTTACAAATTTGTTTAACAGACTTAAAAAAGAGCAAAAATGTGACGTAGACTTGGCATTCAATGCAGGCTCAAGTAATTTTTACGACTTGATAAATATTAGTCCAAGCAATAAGGAAATTAAAAAAATAGACAAGCGTTTTGAAACTAAAAGAAGGGCCTTTTATTCAGAAGCCATCGTATTTACCTTAGCTGTTATTCTTGGCGTACTGTGGGTATTTTCACGATTGGAATCCTTGTTGAACCTGAACAGAATGCAAAACAATTTTCTGCTATCAGTAACCCATGAACTAAAAACACCCCTAGCAGCCATTAAATTAAGCGCCCAGACCCTTTCTCAAAGGAAACTTAATATGGATTTACTACCGCAGGTGGTGAACCAGACAGTAACAAATGCTGACCGCCTGAACGACCTGATCGACAATGTTTTACTGGCCACTAAAATTGATGGCAAGAGTTATCAATACGATTTTGAAAATATTGAGATTGTTTCAATCATCGAGAAAGCTGCACAGCAAATGTTAAATCCCCCTTATTTTCAAGGTTCTGTTTTCATTCCTAATGAGGAGCATTTCATAAAAGGGGATGTCCTTTCACTGAACCTCGTTTTCAGCAACCTGTTCCAAAATGCTATTAAATACGCTGGTGAAAAAGTGGAAATTAATATTAGCTTTCAGAATGAAAATAATAAACTGAAAATTATCGTTTCAGATAATGGACCGGGTGTTTCACAAAAAGAAAAACGCAAGATATTTACCAAGTTTTACAGGAGTGGCGATGAAAACACTAGAGAGACAAAGGGTACAGGACTTGGCTTATTTTTAGTCAAGCAAATATTAAACATGCACAATGCCAAAATCGGGATAGAAAACAATTATCCCAAAGGGGCAAAATTCATTATCACATTCAAAACAAAATAAATAGATAAATAATATGAGCAAAAGAATTTTACTGGTAGAAGATGAACCAAGCTTGCTTGATTTGGTTAAACTGAATTTGGAACTTGATGGCAATAAAGTAGTAGGAGTTAGAGATGGAATAGAGGCCATTAAGCGCTTCAAAGATGAACAATTCGACCTTGTGGTATTGGATATCATGATACCGGGAATTGATGGTCTAAATGTCTGCGAAAACATTCGGCTCAAAAACAGCGAAGTGCCTATTTTATTCCTTTCAGCAAAGAACTCAGCTGAAGACCGCATAGCAGGCTTGAAAAAAGGGGCCGACGATTATCTCACTAAGCCCTTTAACCTTGAAGAGTTACAGTTGAGGGTGCAGAATTTATTGGCCAGAAAAGGCAATGCCGCTGCCACTGTGAGCCATTCCATCAAAGAATTCACCTTCGGCCCCAATTACGTTAATTTTGAAACGTATGAAGCCAAGGCACTTGGCGGAAAATTTACCCTTACGAAAAAGGAAGCTTTATTGCTTAAACTCCTTATTGAGCACAAGAATGAGGTAGTAAGCCGTGAAAAGATTTTGCAGACCGTCTGGGGTTATGCTGTTTACCCTTCAACAAGGACGATAGATAATTTCATTTTGTCTTTCAGAAAGTACTTTGAATCAGACCCTAAGAACCCCCAATACATAAATGCAATTCGGGGTGTCGGCTACCGTTTTGAGATATAAAAAAGAAATTTAACAGGATAATTGTCATTTTTAGGTCATTAATAGCACCCTAACCCTTACAGACTCATATATAATTTGTATTTTTGCAATCCATTATTTTCAAC
>JBBQIF010000204.1:0-5918 GCA_038324665.1 Bacteroidia bacterium | reverse complement strand
TGATCAAAACCGCTGATTCCTTAAGTACAGAATATCAAAATACTTACCTTATTTTCAGTAAACGTGTGGCCAATGCAGACAGTACTTATTCCTATTCTTATTGCAAAAAATTTAAGGTTTCAAAGGCATGGTATCAAAACCTCTCAAATAAATATACGCTGGTAGATTCTTTCAATCAAAACTTCCACAATGAAGAAAATTACTATGTTTATAAAAGAATCCCTATTATCTCGTCTCCTTGACCTATAGCTATCTGATATGGACCATCCGTAAATTATCTTGCTTATTTTATACTGTTCGCAGTGAGGTTTTCCAATTTTCGGAAACCGAGCTTGTTTTGATATAATTTTACTTTTTTGCAAAATAACAAATCATTGCAAGTGTCCCAATGGCATACAGCTGCGCAAATGTCTTCAATAATATGTAAAGTTCAGTTTTCAGAGTTGTGAGGAGTATCTGAACAGGAGAGTGTTTAGCAATAGATTTGATAAGTATGACGAATATCAGTAAATATAAATGATTGTGGTATAGACTTTGCCGTTTTATGCTTATCCTCGATGCACTTTAAATATCTTTTCCTAATTCTCTCCGCCCTTACTT
Organism: Bacteroidia bacterium; assembly: GCA_038324665.1. Taxonomy (GTDB): domain Bacteria; phylum Bacteroidota; class Bacteroidia; order NS11-12g; family UBA955; genus JABMMZ01. The sequence goes on along the minus strand of JBBQIF010000204.1, from coordinate 5,318 downwards.
CTGCAATATTTTTATCTACATGCACGAGCGAAGTTGCCACTCCCAATATCTGTTTTAAAGAAGATGTATTGCCTATATTTGTGTCTAACTGTACGCAATCGGGCTGTCATAATGCAACAGACAAAGAGGCGAGCTTGGATTTAAGCAATTATGAGGGCATCATGAAAAGCATAAAAGCCAAGCATCCCTTTCAAAGCTCGTCGTATACTAATGTCAATTCCGGCTCAATGCCGCCATCGTATAAGTTAACAAAATACGAAAGGGATATTATCAAACATTGGATAAAAGCAGGAGCGCAAAATAGTTCTAACTGTATTAGCTGTGATACAACTTTTACTTTTTCTGGCAGAATTCAACCTCTATTGAACAAATGGTGTGTAGGTTGCCATGCGCCAGGCAATGCAGGTGGTGGGTATGATTTATCAACTTATGATAATATTGTTAACTCTATTGCCAATAATAAACTGAATGGTTCCATACAACACCAGTCAGGTTATTCTGAAATGCCAAAGAATGGCGGCAAACTTTCAGATTGTGATATAACAGCCATTACCAAATGGTTGAATGCAGGTCATCCAAAGTCATAATTTAAACGCAACACATTTTAATTATTGTAATTGATTTTCAATTGGTTACTTAATAATTAATAATTTGATTTAATCATTTGTTTAAAAACATATTATACACTTTATATTTGCAGCGATGAATTGAAACAATTCCGCAATGGCAAAAAAAATTACAAGCATAGAAGACCACTCAACAGAAGATAAAATAAAAGCGGCTGCCCGCAAGGTTTTCACTCAAAAAGGGTTTGCTGCGGCGCGTACTAGAGATATTGCTGTTGAGGCAGGTATCAATTTAGCACTTTTGAATTATTATTTCCGCAGCAAAGAAAAATTGTTCGAAATTGTAATGGGGGAGAACCTAGCGCATTTTATATTGGGAATTAAAGGGATACTTTACAACGAAAGTAAAACCCTGATGGAAAAGGTGGAAGATATTGTTGAGAATTACATAGCGTTATTAAAAACGCACCCCGACCTACCATTATTTATCCTAAGTGAAATAAGGGCCAATCCAGAAAGGTTGGCTTCAAAAATGGATGTTAAAAATATCCTCATACAATCACCTTTTTTTAAACAGATAAGCGAAGAAACAAAAGGAAAGGTAAATCCGCTCCACTTCCTCATGAACCTTCTTGGCCTCACTATTTTTCCATTTATAGCGAGTCCACTGTTAAGGATAATCGGTGATCTTAAGCAAGAAGACTTTGATGCCCTTATGCAGGAACGCAAAAAGATGATACCAATCTGGGTTAAAGCCATGCTGAAAACGAAGTAGATATGATGTAAAATGATTAAGCACAAAACGGCAAATGGTAATCAAGGAAAATAACAATATATTGCCCATTCCTATGACCCTATCAAGGCGCCTTATCCATAACCTTCGACTGAAGTCGGGGGTATTATACAAACGCATCTTCAAATTACAAATCACCAATATTAATACAATGCGACACCTCATTATAATCATCCTATTATGTCTCTGGTCAATCTATAGCATAGCACAAACAAATCCAGTGCTTACCATCGACAATTGCTATGCCATCGCCCAACAAAATTATCCCTTGATAAAGCAACGTGAACTGATTGCAAAAAGCACAGATTTCTCTCTTGAGAACGCATCAAAAGCGTATTACCCTCAGCTCAGTTTCAATGGTCAAGCTACCTACCAGTCGGCGGTAACCGAGGTGCCTATTAAACTGCCTAACCAAACCATACCTACCATCAGCAAGAACCAATATAAAATGTATGCCGATCTTAATCAGGTGTTATACGATGGGGGCAATATCAAAACGCAAAAGGAGATGTTAGTAGCCAATTCAGAAATTGAAAAGCAAAAAACCGAAATTGAATTGTATAAACTGAAGGATCGCATCAATCAGTTATTTTTTGGCGTTCTGTTGGTGAATGAACAAATAAAACAAACAGAGCTATTACAAAAAGATATTCAGTCGGGCATTACGAAAACCAATGCCGCCATTGCCAATGGTATTGCCCTCAAAAATGGGGGTGATGTACTGCAAGCGGAGTATTTGAAAAGTACCCAGCGTATGGTAGAATTGAAAGCCGCTAAAAATGCTTACCTGGACATGCTCGGTTTATTCCTCAGCCAGACTTTGAATGAAAATACACAATTGGTTAAACCTGTTGCGCCTGCTTTGGCAACTACTATTAATAGACCCGAACTCTTGCTTTACTATAACCAAAATAAATTAATAGATGCACAAAGTAAAATGATAAGTGTAAAGACCATGCCAAAGGTTAACCTCTTTGTACAGGCTGGTTTTGGAAGGCCGGCGCTAAACATGCTCGACAATAGTTTTACCGGCTATTATATTGGTGGTGTAAGATTCAGTTGGTCATTGTCTGGATTATATACTGCTAAAAAGGAAAGGGAGATATTGGGCTTCAATTACAGTTTGATTGAAATACAAAAAGAGACATTTCTGTTTAATACGAACCTTGCCTTAAAGCAACAAAGTGCGGAAGTGAGCAAAATGGAAGAACTTATAAAATCAGATTCAGAGATTATCAGTTTAAGGACTAAAATCAAGAATAATTCAATGGTGCAATTAGAGAACGGCATTATTACAAGTAATGATTACCTGCGAGAATTAAATGCCGAGGATCAGGCGAAACAAAACCAATCGTTCCACGTCATTCAATTATTGATGGCACAATACAATCAACAAACAACTTCAGGAAATTAATAAAATGTATAAAATATTTATATCAGCATTACTTGTCATTTCGATGATAGCATGCAACAAAAGTGCAAATACCAATGATGCCTCAGGTACTTTCGAGGCGAATGAAACCATCATCTCGTCAGAGGCAAACGGTCTAATTATGCAGTTTGATGCAACGGAAGGAATGGAATTGAAAGTCGGTCAGAAAATAGGTTTCATAGACAGTATTCAATTGTATTTAAAAAAGGAACAATTGCTTGCTCAGATAAAAACAACACTCAGTCAGAAACCTAATATTCCGAAACAGCTTGCCAGTTTACAGGCACAATTAGTAGCGGCAAAAAGAGAGCAAAGAAGAGTAGAAAATCTCCTGAAAGCAGATGCTGCCACACAAAAGCAAATGGATGATATGAACACACAAATTGAAGTGATTCACAACCAGATAGAGGCAATGCAATCTTCACTAGGCATAGCATCCGAAGGGATTAGTGAACAAGCCAACCCTTTGATGATACAGGTGGAACAAATTAATGATCAGTTGAGAAAATGTACCATCATTAATGAGGTGAACGGCACTGTATTAACCAAATATGCAGAGGCCAATGAAATGACTGCTATAGGTAAACCATTGTATAAAATTGCTGACCTCTCAACATTGGTTTTGAGAGCTTATATCACCGGTGATCAATTATCTTCTGTAAAACTCAATCAACAAGTTAAAGTAATGATAGATGTTGCCGATGGTAAGTCGAAAGAATATGCCGGTACTATAGAATGGATTAGCAGTAAAGCAGAGTTTACACCAAAAACAATTCAGACAAAAGACGAACGCGCTAACCTCGTTTACGCAGTAAAAATAAATGTGAAAAATGATGGATTTCTGAAAATCGGAATGTATGCCGATGTTAAATTTTAATTATGCCTGCTGTAGTACTTCATAATATCACCAAGTCCTATGGTAAGGAAAAAACAATTGCCGTTGATCATGTCTCATTTGAGGTCAATGAAGGAGAATTGTTCGGCCTTATTGGTCCTGATGGTGCAGGCAAAACCAGCATCTTCCGTGTGCTCACCACTTTGCTACTAGCAGATTCAGGAACAGCCGTTGTAGGTGGGTTCGATGTTGTAAAAGATTATAAAAATATAAGGAACACAATTGGCTATATGCCTGGTAAATTCTCCCTATATCCCGACCTTACAGTTGAAGAAAACCTCAATTTCTTTGCCACGGTTTTTGGCACTACTATTAAAGAGAATTACGATTTAGTAAAAGATATTTATGTCCAAATTGAACCTTTTAAAGATAGGAGGGCGGGCAAACTATCCGGAGGAATGAAACAGAAACTGGCACTTTGTTGCGCACTCATTCATAAGCCAACAGTATTATTTTTAGATGAACCAACCACAGGTGTCGATCCTGTTTCGCGCAAAGAATTTTGGGAAATGCTCAAGCGTTTAAAAGCGCAAAGAATAACGATTGTGGTATCAACACCTTATATGGATGAAGCCACTTTATGCGATCGTATTGCCCTAATTCAAGCAGGTAAAATTCTCTCCATTGACACACCCAAAGAGATTATAAAATCATATAACAAAAAACTATATAAAATAAAAAGTGATAAAATGTATGCCTTGATGCAAGACATAAAGCATTATGAAGAGATGATGAGTTGTTATACCTTCGGCGAATTCCTCCACCTCTCATTAAAGGCCGATGACGAGCAAACCGCCCTTGCTCTTTTGAGTTACCTTGACGATAAAGGGCACGACCATTTAGAAATGGAAGAAATTACACCTAGCATTGAAGATTGTTTCATTAAATTATTAAAAAACTAATATGGTTTTTAAAATCCCATATCCAACGTCCCTCCTGATTTCACCGAACCTCCCGACCCCGAAGGGGTCGAACGTCAGTTCCTGTTCATATTTGAATATTGAGGAACCCTTGTTTTACATTGCCTCAAGTCTCCCGACCCTAAAGGGGTCGAATATTCATAACCCCGGGCTTCAGTTCGAGGTCCAAGATACAACGCACAACAGTGTTTGGCGACTAATTTGGTTCTCCGCAAATTGGATGACAAACACCACCACTCAATTCAGAAGCTTCGCGGCCTCCTTGTTCCTAGCCCCATCGGGGCGTAATATCTATAACCCCGGGCTTCAGTCCGGGGTACAAGACACAGCGTGTAACAGTGTTTGGCGACTTATTTGCGCCTTGGCAAATAAGATGTCAAACACTCATTCTAACCAAAGACACTCATCCCTAACAACCCCGACCCCGAATAGGCCATATACCCATACCCCTCAACTTCAATCGGGGATACCACCCTACTACACTACCATGCTACCACTATTGCCTAATGCCTGACACCGTCATCCATACCGACAAACTCACCAAACGCTTCGGCAATTTTATTGCCGCTAATGAAATTACCTTCGAGGTATATAAAGGCGAGATCTTCGGTTTCCTTGGTGCCAATGGTGCAGGCAAAACCACAGCGATTCGGATGCTCTGCGGACTGTCAACGCCCTCTTCTGGCAAGGCCACCATAGCGGGATTCGATGT
>JBBQIF010000203.1:0-5928 GCA_038324665.1 Bacteroidia bacterium | reverse complement strand
GCTCTGCTATTTAACCATAGTGTCAGCATGATAAGTAGAGTACCGCTTACCATAAACCATTTAAAACTTTTATGCTTGTTACTGAATTCAGTTACTAGTCCGTTTTTGGTAACCAAAACATTAGGGAAATCATCAATCATTTGAATATTAATATCAAATACCATCAGGGTCCGCTTCCGCTTGCCTTCTTGCTTGCCTGGTATCCAATCTGGCATATTAGTAACAATGCGTTCAATTTCACTACCAATCATCTGGTGTGTGGCCGAAATTATTTCAAAATTAGATAACTTTCCATTGCGTTCAACATAAAATGAAAACCTTATATTATCAGCATAATAGGTAAGGTACTTACCATTGAGAGTTTGATTATAATGGGTTTCAATAAAACGGTAAAAATCGTCAGGATTGGTGCCGAACATGGGTGCCCTAGTGATGGTATCCTCTGGTGCAATATAGGTAGCGGTATCAGATGGGTCGCCCCTATAAATCTCCACCTGCGCCAACAAACTGCCATGATGTGCAAAAAAACAAGCCAAACAAAGAAACAGTCTCCTGCCCATTATTCTCTAACAAACAACATCGGCTGATAACCTTCAAGTTTTAGTAAATAAACACCTGTTCTCAATGGCCCGATATCAAGCAAAATATGATTGTTTACCAATATTTGGTGAGTGTTTAAGAGCATCTGTCCATCCATACTATAAACAGCTATTTTAACTGTTCCATCCTGTTGCAACAAATCTATATTTAGTGGACCTTTGGTAGGATTTGGGTAGATGGCTATGGAAGGTAATTTGCTAAGTGTTTTAATATCATTAACCAGTACATTTATGCTGTATATGGTAGAATCAACACATCCATTTGCATTACTGGTAAGCGTCAATTTTAATTTATATACCCCTGGATTAACATAAAGGTGGGTAACGGCAGGGGCAACACTAGTTGTCCCATCTCCAAAACTCCAAAGAACGCTAGATCCTGCTGAATTAATAGGTGAAACTTTCACGCTTTGGTTGGCTAGTACTTCATAATTAAAACCACTGAAAGGAATTGGTTTAACTGAAGGCGCTACCAATTGCTTAGAACCATAACAACCTGCATATTCCGGTTGACCATAAAAGCTTTTGCTACCATTAAGTGTGGCTGTTTTAAAAGTAACTCCTTTGCCCAATTCAATGGTTGATGTATCATATTCAAACCAATGAATGGTTCCTGGTCCTGTTAATTTACTTTTTAAAGTAGCTTTGTTCTTGGCACAAATGGTATCACCCCATAATGCAATAACAGTCGGAAAGTTATTAACGGTTCCTTTCACCAGAGTCCTTGTCATATTTATACAAACACCATTGCTAGTTTCAACAAAATAATCGCTCGTCGTTTGAGCAAGTGATGCATACCTGATACCGCTATATAACAAATTACCTCCGCTAGATGCATCGTACCAATCTGCATTACCAAAAGGAATGGCAACCTTCATTATCAATGAATCGCCCTTACAAATGAAGCCATTTGTTACTGTAGACACCTTAGGATAATCTTCTACAGTTACCTCAACTGGCTCTCGGGTACTTCCGCAAACACCATTCCACGCATCGGCATAAAATACCTTAACTTCCCTTTTACTCGTCGCAAAATTATAACTACTACCTGTGGCAATATTTGAACCACCGGATGAAACATCAAACCAACGAATAGTAAGTCCGCTACCTGCCGTAGCATTTAATGTAAGATTAGGGGTAGCAGAAAGACAAATAGTAGTATCTTTTGATAAAAGCGGGGAATTTGGGGCAAAACTGGGGTCAACCAAAGCACTTACCTTTATCCTTGGACCTTTGATACATCCCTTATTGTTGGCATGAATATAAAAGAAAGTATCACTGCTCAAGACAGGTGTCTGATAAACAGATCCTGACCATAAAACAGCAGGACTAGTTGGACTTGTAAACCATTCAATTTTTCCAACATCCGTAAACCCTTTTAGGTTGGCTTTGGAGCCGGAACAAACTGAATCATTCTTGAATGTAAGAACTGTTGGATAAGCACTCATTGATAAAACAATATTCCTGAATAGTGAAACACACCCATGGTTATTGGATCTCAGGAAAAATGTATCGGATTTTGCAAGTGAATTTATCGCATATACCTTACCCTTATAGAAAGGCAAAGGATCTGATATTCTCTTATACCATTCATAAACTGCCCCTGTATCAGGATTGGTAACAACAAAACTTACATTATCACCTTTGCAGGCACTGGAAGGCCCACTCACTTGAGGGAAATCAGGTTTATAATAGAGCCATTTCTCTGTAGTATCCATACAACCATATTGCATCCCTCGGTAGCCATACACTGTTGATATTAGGCGTACTAGGTAATTCTGCTTTTGAGCATATTTAATTTTATGGTCAACAGAATAGGTATAACCAAAACTATTGACCGCATCTGTTTGCCACCAGTTACAATAATAACCCAAACCATAAAGAAGGTATCTATTATACATTCTGCTCCCCACCATATTATAATTTGCCTGGTTTGTGAACTTAACGGTATCACTGACATTATAACATTGAGACTTTATGGTAAAATCGGTTCCAAAATTATAACTGACATGCGGATGTAAAAGTATATCCGCATTAAACGCAATACCCCCGATATTCAGATTCTTGCCATTGTACCATTGACCGCTTATAGAACCGCAGTTCAGATTTTCCTTTTTTCCATCGCCGGCAGAATAACTATTGGTAACAATAGCCGCCGTTAAATTGGCACTGTCCGACCCTACCGTAATGATGTACGCACTATCTATAAATAACGGTTTAAAAGTAGCATGTTTCTCTATCTTGGTCAATACACCACCAGCAAATGTAGAATCAATAACAATAGTGTCGCTCCTCAATGGCAGACCTTTGGGCAGGCTATCTGCTCCAGCCCTATATACGTTACATATTATCCTCATCTTTTTTGACGAAGGAGGGTTATTTGACACAAATGCATAAAAAGAAAAGCCGCTTAATATCAGTGGTTTCGGTGTGGAATACAATTGTCCAAGACTCCTACCTTTACTTATAGAAACAACAAAAAAGGCTGACCCTTTATAACGACCGTATTCAACCGTGTCTTTATTACATTTGGTCGGCTTTTGTACACTCCTTTTGCTGGAATGAAACTCATTACTATACTTCGGTAAATTATCTATTATTTTATGACCACTGGAATTTAATTGAGAATATGAAAAGTTAACAAATACGAAACACGTTAAAAAAACTGTAAATATTTTAAACATATTGAAAAAATTTAATTAACGAATTTATAACAAAATCCGGTATTTACAAATTTATTCTTTCTCCTATTTGCAGGATTTTGTTCATAACATCAGTAACTCCTATAAGATTAATACATGGATTTTCAGGCTGGACGCAATCTATTTGGTTACAAGGATTGCATTTCAAAACATGGTGAATGACAACGCTATTTTCACCGGTAGGATAAAAAACATCAGGTACACCAGGGCCATACAGGCCAATCAAGGGAATATTAAAAACAGATGCAATATGCAGCGGCCCACTCTCATTGCCTATATAAAAGGACGCTTTATTGCAAAGGCTGGAAAATTCCGAAAGTGAGAAACCATCTGTAAAAGAATAAGTGTCAAAATTTAGTCCTTTTTTCACAAATTCTATCTGAGGATCATCTTCAGTGGTGCCGGCAAAGACAATATCAAGTTGAAATTGTTGTTTTAGGTAAGTCGCAATCAAGGCAAACCTATCTAACGGCCATTGCCTTAAAATTCTTCGAGCACCTACATGCAGTATGGCAAACTTTCCTATACAATTTTTGTTAAGAAATTCATCCACTTTAATAATATCATTGGGGCAGAAATATAATGCAGGTCTTATGCCAGGAAACTGATGGTTCAGCATAGGATAGACCACTGCATAATTGGTATCAATTTCATGCAATTGCCGGCCTTTATTTCTAGCCCTTACTCCTGCCCTACTTACCCTGTACTTAGCCTTATAAAACAAGGATTTAAAAAGCGTTGTCCAGGTACCCCTGAGTTCAACCACCAAATCATAACGGGTATTAAAATCGGCAATCCTTGTAATAACCTTGTCAATATTTTTGTCACATGCAATTAAACTTTTTACAAAAGGCTTACACAACAAGGTAATCTCCGATTCAGGATAATTCTTCCTCAATATTTCAAAAACATGGGTAGATGTCGCCATATCACCAATCTCATCCCATTTTACGATGATAATTTTCTTAATCCCAGCACTATACTTTTGACCAAAAAATAACTTATCAGCCAATACATTAGCTGCAAATAAGACTTGCTCGGAAGTAGGTAGTTTTACCGACATGGATAAATTATTGCTGATGAAGGCACAGCATCTGTTTCAATTTTAGGCACCTGTAGTGATAAACCATATAAACCATCTGGAATACTGTCTTCCAGAAAAACAAACTCCGTGATTGTCCTGTTTATATCAGGCAAATGATTAGTTACAAACCACTGTTTATGAGCTGCCAGCAATCCTCCATCCTGTTCCTTGTCAATACTTGGCAGGTCGGTAATTAAATGCATAAATCCCAAATCTTTTATTTTTCTCATAGCCTCAACAGTAAAATATGGTGGATTGGTATCCGCATACTTAAAATGCTTTTTGAATGCTTTATTAGGCAAGGTACGAATACAAAGTGCCGTGCAATTTTCTACATTAGAAAGTCCCTGGAGGGAATTTTCATTGATTACATGGTTATTCTCCATTTCCAACGGATTAATAGTAATTAGCTTACACAGTTGTAAAAAAGGAATTTGTACCTCCAACATGGTAAAACCAGCATCGAGCACATGCAGTGCACATTCTGTATGGGTGCCACTGGCATGAGGATAAAAACTCAATTTCTCACAATTCACACTCCCACCCTTTTTTATAGAACCGACAAAAAACTCATTTTCAAAATATGAAAATACAGGCTCATCAAGGTGATAACAGTTCACATTGTCTCTCTTCATAATTCCTATGGAAATATCAAAATATTTTTCCGTGTCAAAGGAATATTGAACGCCCCGGTCTTCAAAAGAAATTATCATTGCGAAGCGAAAATACTAAAATTAATGATTATTGCGTTATTTTTGACCGTTACTAATCAACAAATGTCCTCATTTAACAACTACAGCTTAAAACAATACTTGAAATTCTCATTGCTTTTAATGGCTTTATCAATTGGGTTGTTTTCACTTTTTTACACCGATAACATGGTGAAAAAACTGTCTTTGGAGGAAAGAAAAAAAATCAGCCAATGGGCAGAGGCTTACGAGATGATTAACAAAGCTGACTCCATTGATGAATTGAATATTTTTCTTAAAATTATTGAATCCAACACCACTATCCCGGTTATATTGACGGATAATACCGGAATACTGAATTATCGCAATTTAGATAGCACCAAGTTAAAACAGAAAAACTATTTGGCGAACTATTTGGAAAAAATCAAGACCAAAAATGACGCGATTAAGATAAAAATTGCCGATGATGATTACCAATATGTGTATTACGACGATTCAACTACTTTAAAACAATTAAAAAGTTACCCTTACTACCAGTTGGGAATCGTCACATTATTTGTTTTGGTCAGTTATTTTGCTTTCAGCTATAGCCGAAAATCCGAACAGAACCAAGTTTGGGTAGGTTTGGCAAGGGAAACTGCCCACCAGTTGGGAACGCCAATGAGTTCTTTAATGGCATGGGTTGACCTGATGGAACTAGACCCCGCGCATGCTAACCCCGAAACATATACCGAAATGCGCAAAGACCTCGACCGATTGAAAGTAATTACCGACCGTTTTTCTAAAATTGGTTCTATTCCTATTCTTAAAAAATATGATGTGGTTACTGCATTGGAACAGGCCATACAGTACAT
>JBBQIF010000202.1:0-5941 GCA_038324665.1 Bacteroidia bacterium | reverse complement strand
TCTTAATAATAACCCGATAGAATAGGCCTGGTAAATATGGCTTGACGCATATTTTTTCACGTCATTTTCAAGTATTCCAAAACCTATTAAAACAATAGGCGCAAACTTGAAACCAATTAAATTATATGGCGCATAAGCAACGCCCTCGAGATTCAGTACCATTTTACCTGTACCATTTAATTCGCCTGGATTAAAGCCGTACATTTCTCCCGATTGAAGAGTTACTCTTTCATAAATTTCCTTATGTAAACCGTGAACAAATTTAAAGTTAATAAAATCCCGGAAAAACCATTTTCCCTTTTTCTTCAGATCACTGAAATAAGACAACCCTCCATTAAGGGTAGAATTATTTTTATGACCTGCATGGTAAAAAGTACCATATATTAAATTTCCTGAAAGATAGCCCGCTTTTTTGAAATGCCTGCCATTGGAAACCTCAAATCCTGTATAAAACTTTGAGCCAACTAATTCCTTATTTATAATGCCATAAGTTGCTTGCACCAGAATACCTTCAGGCACGTCCTCATTGGCACCAAAACGATAAATAAATTGGTCCTTATAGTATTTCCGAAATGAATAGCCAATACTACCCAAATATAAATCGCTGTTGACATTGAACATATTTGTATCAAGAGAAAATGGCGGTCTTTGCAGAAAACGTGAAGCAGCATAGCGGACACCCAGGATAATATTGCTGCTTTTATCAGCTTTACGCTTATTCATTATGGCAAAACTCCTTGCTAGCCAGAAATCATTATTGTAATAATTAAGTACGGTATATTTATCAGTAGAATCATGGTAATTGAACCTGCCCCATGTCCTACTACCTTCGGCCCCACCAGCCCACCGCGCCAATGGTGAATAAAAGGACCGATTAAAAGCAATGCCGATTTTTGTTTCTTCTTTCGTCGTAGCATAATACATATCGGAGGAAATAAAGGTATTTTTGATATTCGAAATATTGTAATTCCCTCTATAATCATAACCTGTTGCCAAATAATAACCAATCCTTTGTTCATAGGTCTGTCCCAGTCCGCTTAAGTTTCTGTCCCTTATTCTCAAATATCCGCCATCTGTTCCTGCGCTAAAAGAGGCATCCAGGCTCCATTTATCTAGTACTTTTATCGTAACATTTACACTATCTTCTTTATTTTTGCCTGTAATATATATACGCGCATCATTGATATACCTCGCCTTCCTCAGTAATCTTTCAGATTCAGTTATTTTAATTAACTCTACTGAATCATTGGGGTTAAAAAGCAAGATATTCCTTATGATCCTGTGACGGGTTCTGATATGCATATTATTTCCTGCCCTTTGCAGTTTATTAATATTCCTTGTAAAGGTATCATTCACTGAATAACCAAAGGGATTATAGACAATGACAATAATTTGCCTGATAATCCTACCTTCATATTTTGCATTGGGATCTGCCACTTTCTGAGCATCAGACAAAGGTTTTTTTTCGTAATGAGGCGTCACCGGATCTACAAAAATGGCATCATAAAGCAATTTCGTACTTTTATGTTTACTGAAAGATTTCTTAATTCGCTTATAAATATCAAGTGTATCCCGTTTCTGGGCATACGTGCCAGTCGCCGAAAGCAAAAGACAGCAAAGGCAGACCAACCTGAAGTTTAAGTTCTTGATTATCTTCTGCATGATATTAAGCATTTTTAATTTCAATATAATTGAAATCTTTTGCTATTTTTAACCCCATAACGCGATTTTACAAATTTGCATTAATAAGAACGAAAAGGACTTATACAATCTGTAATAAATATTACATTATAAGTACGAATGAAAAAAAACTGGTTAATAATCTAAAAAAAACAATCGCAGACAGGTTGACGCAGATCTGTTCTCGTGAGAAGCAAAAATAACTTTGAACGAGTGCGTATCCTTTATAATTATAAATAAGATTTGCAAATAGATTGCCTATCCGATAGATTTCAGGGTATTACTCCCTTCGAACATTAGTTCTGTTAAGTAAGTAAACCGATGTGGTTTGGGTATAAATTATAGAGACCAATACAAGATGCTTATTCACTGAATTATACAGAAAAGCCATTACCCCACAATAATAGAGTAAAAAAGGAATAGAGATTTGGTATCCGGTATCCTTATTTTTTTATGATAATCTCAGCCTTGTCCTTGCTAACTTCAACTTTAGTACCTTTACCGCCATCTTTCGTTTCAAAGGAACTACCATCTTTATTAATGGTTACCTCAGTACTTTTGGTTTCTTTTACTGGTTCTTTAGTTTCAGCATGTATAATCGTGGTCTCATTTACTGCGGGAGGTGGTGTCTGGGTTTCTTCTTTCGGCGCACTGCTACATGATGCAAGAATAAGGGAAGAAATGACAAGTGATAATTTTACAATATTTTTCATTTATGGGTTTATTAGAATTCGAAGATAGGTTAAAAATAGCTGAAACCACTCTATTTTCCTGAACACAGAACTTATGCCTAGTTAAAATAGTATATTTAGTTTTTTAACATCACTACATTATTAACCTTACATTCCCATTTTTTGGCAGCATTTAAATGAGGTGCTTCATTAATGTCTAGCTTTATCTTCTTCATACCATTTCCGCTTCCAATGGTCATTTTAGTGTGCTTGCTATTGATTACGGCTTTTCCTTTGGTTAGCAATTGACAGGAACAGGCTTTACATGATACCTGGCACATAAAGCCATACTCACTGTTTTTACCATTGATAATAAAATATATTTCAGATTTTACACCACTATTAGGTGTAAATTGATCGGCAGAGTGCCATTCACCTTTATAATGTTCATCAAAATCCTCCATATACTGTTTTTTGCAACACGAAATTGAAAACATGACGCTTAGTAAAAATATTGTAAAATTGGTCTTCATGTAACAACTAAAAATAAAAGTGAATAGGAGTACAAACATACCCGGATTTTAATGAAGAAAAAAACAATCCGAAGTACAGTAGGTAATATTTGGAAATAGTACTGATTTGAAATATATTTGATGGCTAAGGCTCAAATTGCAACTTCTAATACTAAAAAATGCTGAAACGCACCATCCCTTCCTCCGGCGAACAACTCCCTGTAATTGGCCTGGGCACCTGGCAGACCTTTGATGTAGCGGATTCTAGCCAATATCCAGACCTAAGCAATGTACTTTATGAAATGCATGCAGCGGGTGGCGCTTTAATCGATAGTTCTCCAATGTATGGTCGTTCTGAAGCGGTAATTGGCGATATATCTGGGTCGATAAATATCAAAGATGAATTCTTCTATGCTACCAAGGTATGGACAAGCGGACGCGAGCGGGGCATAAGACAAATGAAAGATTCAATGCAAAAAATGAAGAGGAAAACAATTGACCTTATGCAAATCCACAACCTCCTCGACTGGCAAACCCATTTGCCTGTTTTGCGTGAATGGAAGGAAAGTGGAATCATCAAGTATATTGGTATCACGCATTATAAGGATGACATGCATACAGAACTAGAAAGCATTATTACGAAAGAAAAAATTGATTTCGTGCAGTTCAATTATTCAATTGACTCCAGACATGCAGAAGAACGTTTATTAAAAAGTGCTGCCGAATTTGGCGTTGCTACCATTATCAACAGGCCTTTTGGTGTTAGTAAATTATTTAATAAGGTGAAAGGAAAAGAATTACCGACTTGGGCCATTGAAGTCGGCATATTAAATTGGAGCAATTTCTTTTTGAAATTCATTTTAGCACATCCTGCTGTAACTTGCGTTATACCTGCTACTTCAAATCCACTTCACGCAAAGGATAATTTTACAGCCGGTAATGGCGATTTGCCAAATGAGGGTATGAGAAACAAGATGGTAAAATTCATTGAAGGACTATAACTTGATGGACAGTTATAAATTTACAACTGATGAATTTGCTGTTTCAGAAACTGGCATCCACTTATTGAGGAATAGATACAACTTTGAGACTATTTTATTTAAAGATATTACATTCTTAGTCATTAAAAAGGGAATGCTACTGAGCAATTGGATCTTTGTCTTATTGATAGGTGCAGGATTGATTTTTTTCAGCATGTATTATGCTATTGCAATGGTTAATGTCTTCAATGACCGAAATGTTCATCAAATTCACATAGAAGAAATTGCAGTCCCTGCCCTTCCATTACTATTAGGAGGGTATTGCATTTATTTAGCTGTTCAAAGCGGCATCATTATGACCATACAAATGAATGGAAAGAAAAGGACTTTTGCTTTGACAAAAATTGTGAAAGGAAATAAATTACTTGCTTTTGTTGAAGACCTGAAGGGTAATAGCACTTTGGGTTCTAAATTATTAATTCATTATGAATAGATTACTCAGAATATTAATTACTTCATTTTTATGGATCGGCTTCATAGGTTGCTTTGATCAACCAAAAAAGATCAATAAAAACACTGACACACAACCAGTTTCAAAGTTAAAACCAAAGCCTGACTCTGACTGCTTTGATTCATTTGCAAGACAATTTACCCCTACATCTATTAGCTTAGACGAATCTATTAATGATAGTTTCAGTGATTGCATAATGGCCATCTCTGATTACAATGACATTAAAATTAGAAAAGGTGTCTATTTAGTTTTACTAAAGCACTATTTAATTCAACTTCACGAGGCTCACATGGGATATCAGTTAATTACTCATAAAAATAATCCAGGACAAAAAATTGTAAATATCTACATTAAAATAAATAACTTTGATTCTGCCGAACTTTATGATCAATCCCTTTGCGGACAAGGCCTATATTCTCACGCTGTGTATACTGATGCTTTAAAAAATAAAGAAATGCTGAAATTTCCTGAAATTAAGGAAATGGTCAGGAAGATATCCAAAGAAAAAAAGAGAGTTGAAAAAATAGTAAATGATATGATAGAGGAATATGAAAAACCCTAGCTATTGCGCAATTCATCCAATCCCTTCGCCTCCGCTATCAACTTATTAATATCAATAGGCACCACACCAGTTTCTTCGCATACCAAACCACCAGCTAGGTTGGCCAGTTGGGCGCAGACTTTCATATCAGTACCTGTCGCAAGGCATAGTGAAGCCACACTTATAACCGAATCGCCAGCACCACTTACATCTGCTATATTCCTGAAATGAGCTGGTATAAAATCATAATCCTTATGATCGGTAATCAAAACGCCATCCTCACTTAGTGTCACCATGGTATATTGGTTGTTCAGCATAGTGTGCAATTCAGTAACGGCTTCTTGAAGGTGATGTTTTTCTTTCAAGTTTTTTGTCGTATTTAAACCTTCCTTTATTTCCTTTAAATTAGGCTTGAACAAGGTGACGTTTTTATATGCCAGGAAGTTATTTTGCTTGGGGTCCACAGTTATCGGCTTTCCTGCATCATTAGCCAATTGAATCAAAGCAGGAATATTTTGCGCAGTTAATACGCCCTTATTATAATCTTCAAGTATCACCACATCACATTCTTGCAGGTGTTTTTTAAACATTGTGATGAGCTGTTCTTCATCCTTCTTGTTTAAATCCTCTGTCATTTCACTATCCAACCTCAGTAATTGGTGTTTATTACCCAAAACCCTAATTTTTGTTGTCGTTTTCCTTTCCGCAGATTTTACAATTCCGTCAGTTTTTAAATCTTGTTGTTTTAAAATGGCAATAAACTCCTCTCCTTCCTTATCAGTCCCAATTACAGAACATAGGATTGGAATCGCATTCAATGCAGCAATATTCAATGCCACATTCGCTGCGCCGCCCAGTCTGCTCTCTTGCTTTTCAATATTTACTACCGGAACGGGAGCCTCAGGTGAAAGGCGCTCCACTTTGCCGATGATATAGGCATCTACCATCACATCCCCAACAATCAGTACTTTTTTTCCTTTAAATGACTCTATCAGTTGCTGCATCATTTTTTACTTAATTCAGTTTGGCCAATGCAGTTTTAATTC
>JBBQIF010000201.1:0-5944 GCA_038324665.1 Bacteroidia bacterium | reverse complement strand
GATACCCTTACCTGGCACTACAAACCGCATAAAAATATGATAGGTTTTAATGTCCTTGCCCTCACCAAATTTACTTTGATGTATGCCCATATCCAAAACCCCAATTGGGTACCCGGTTTTAATCTTTCCGTTTATATTAATGATGTTAATTCGCACGGAAAAATCTATAACAAGTCATATTATACCTTTAAAAATATAACATCCTTTTCGCCTAATATTCGCTGGTATTGTTACAATCAGGCACCACTTGGTTTTTATCTCAAGGCACAGCTTTCTGTAATTTCCTTTTCTGGTTTGAAATCTACCTATCTTAATAAAGAGTACTTCCCTAAAGATAGCAGTGCCTTTTCTTTTATCTCTCAAAGTCCGGATAATAAAATGGCTTTAATAAGTTCTAGTTTTATCAGATTAGGTTGGCAGGCAGGCTGCGGAGCCAGTTTCTTTCTCGATGATAAATACAGATGGGTATGCGACTTGGCTTTTGGTTTCCAGAATTATGGTATGCCACAATCAATAAGGCGTCAAAGAACAATTAACGGTGAGCAATATTATTACCATGATACCCCAGTATTGAAACACTTAAACGCAGGCACCTATGCTGAATTGAATTTATTTTATAAGTTTTAACAACTACAACCCTTATCTCGTAAGGCATTGCGCTACAATTTTACTTATCGGTACAAGATTTGCACTATGTAATTCAATCATCAGGCTGTTTATGAATACAAGGTATCAAAAAGTATTTCTCTTTTTGTTAAGTACGGCAGTTTTCTTCAATAATTCCTTTGGTCAAAGAGGATTTTTTATAATGGGTGGATTAGAAATGGCAGGAGGTTGTAAGAAATATGATTTTCAGCAGAGGGGCAACAAACTTGATAGAAAATGGGAGACTACAAATATATCAATCCCAGCTAATGACCATGATGCAGACGATTACGATACAACAATTACACATAATCATAATTCTAATACAAGAATAAATCCAGAGATCAGCTTTAATTATTTCTTCTTTCGGCATTTCGGTTTATCCCTAGGTTTAAAACTCATGGATGAAACCATTGTGCTACATGATAAGGATTTTGTGGACCGAATCAACAACAATAAAGTCTATTGTTCAAGCAAGCTGAATAATTCTGGCGGTACAAGAACCGACCTTGGTAATTTCAGCATCAAGGAATGGTATGTTAATCCTAGTATTAGTGGTTACTATGTATTTAATGACCCATCTACAGCATCAGGACCATTTATTAGTTTTGGTATAGGGTTCAATAATTTTATTTCTCCCAGTACATCGGTTACTTCAAACTTTTATTATAAGCCATTCAATGAAAACTTGAAATTACAAGCACATTTCAAACAATCTTTTACCAGCCAGTATCTCGAAGTAGGCTATCTAATTTTGCCCGATAATATAACTGATCCCGAAAAGCCGGGCCTCAAAATGGTGGCCAGGGAACCGGCTATTAGTATTTCTCTAAGGTATTCTTTCATCGGCAACTTTGTTTCCGCAGATTATACTGATACCAAAAATGGCAAAACACAATACACCGATCGCTTAACGGCAAACGGCAGTTACTTCGCCTTTGTTTTAAAGTTTGGCGGAGGCATTTTCCAGAACGCCGTAGATAGAACTTACGCTAATACTTATGCAAGGCGAGCCGCTAAAACCATTGTTCAAAAAGCCGATACTGTAAAACTTAAGCCAAGCGGAGAATTCTTTATACCCAAAAAAGCAAGAGGAAGAAAAATTGCCTACAATCGCACTATAAAAGTGAAGGGCAAAAACATTACTATCTCCGTATGGGACCATGGCAGGTATGATGAAGATGTAATTTCCATTGATGTAAACGGTAATTGGATATTAGAAAATGACACCCTCACACTTGAAAAAACATCAGTTCATGCAGATCTGAGGGATGGCATCAATTACCTTTTATTCTTCGCCGTTTCCGAAGGAACAGAAAAGCCCTGCACCTTGTCCGTATTGATAGATGATGGTTATACAAAACAAACCTTCATCATTAATTCAACTATCAATACCTCAGAGGCTATCATGATACATTCATCGCCCTGAATCAAAAAAAGCGAAATACATTTTCAGTATTCCGCTTTTTTAAATATTAACCTTTTCCTATTTCTTTGGTTCCAATAATTTAAAGAACTGGTCCAGTTGTGGTATAATCACAATCCTTGTTCTCCTGTTAAGCGCCCTGCTGGCATCAGTATCATTATTAGTTAAAGGCATATATTCTCCCCTGCCGGCAGCTATCATTCTTTGTGGATCTACCATAAAATCCCTTTGCAACGACCTTACTACTGCAGAGGCCCTAAGCACGCTCAAATCCCAGTTATCCTTGATAGCCGAGGTATGGATAGGCTTATTATCTGTATGCCCCTCTACCATAAATTGTATCTCCTTCTGCGCATTCAATACACGCGCTACCTTGCCCAATACTTCTTTTGCCCTTGGGGTAATATCATAACTACCACTGTTAAATAAAAGTTTGTCTGATACAGAGATAAATACGGCGCTACCTTCCACCTTAATTTCTATGTCCTGATCGTTTATATCTTTCAAAGCACCCTTTAGGTTCAGCACAAGCGCCAAATTCAATGAATCCTTTCTGGCCATAGCTACTTGCAGGTCTTTGATATAAGCATCTTTGGAACTGATGTTCTCAATGGATTTTTTAATACTTTCTGCTTGCGCCTGTGTTATCACAGATAAGTTGGTCAACTGGTTCACCAGCGCATTACTATTCCTTTTCAGCACATCTACCTCATTCTCTAGTGCCTTTATTTTCTCTGTCATCTTTTCCCTTTCAGTCATACAAAGGTTCAGATCGTGGCTCACCTTGTCATAATTTGTTTTTACCTCTTCAAGTTGCGCGGTTTGCGTCTTGTACTTTTTTTTGCTTACACACCCGGCGGCAAATGTCATCACAAGCACTAATCCGGTTATTATTAATTTATTCATATTCTATTGCTTAATTAGTTACAAAATCAATGCCATCAATCTATTTATTGAAATTAAGTTAACTAAACTCCCGATTAAAGGCATATCCTTGATAAAAATAAGAACGCGTCTCGACTAGTGTTGAGTTAATTGTTATTTATTTTTAGTTATTGGTTATTGGTTATTGGTTATTGGTTATTGGTTATCAGTTATTAGGGAGAACCTTTGCTTTCTTAACTATTTCACAAACTACAAGCGTCAATTTATTTTAAAAATTATAGTAGAAAATTTTTAAGCCAATTGGCTAAAAAATATGGAGTCTCACAACAAAAACGGAATACCGTTTTTGACGCCACTCCGTTTCTTTAAAACTAAAACACTAAACTATCTTTAGTACATTTACTACCGCAATAATTAGTTGAATCCTTTATAATTTCTTAATCGCTTTTACGCCGAAAAAAAGAAAATCGTTAAAAAAATCGCAACAATCAACACATATACCAGGACTTTGATTTTATTGGTTTCCTTGTGCAACTGCAGTTCGCTGTATGGGTATATTTTCTTATTCATGGCTGTTATATTTATTATTACTTTTACATTTTTCATGCCGCAGCAGTTCGAATCTTATAAATAGCCATCAATCAATTAATTTTCAATCCTTTATACATTCATTTCATTTACTATCATCCGCCTATCCTCCTTACAATTTCTCAATTTGCGAAGATTTTTATCTTTTTACAAAAAAATCTTCAGTAATGCTGGTTAGTCCTTATCAAAGTCAGCTGTCAAGTTACTAGTTTTTTAATTTTACTGCTAAATTATTGCCTGTTGGCTGCCAATACTTGTTGATAGACATCTTTCGCGAACCCCTCACCCATATTGCACAATGTCACAATTAAGCCCCTTTCGCACCGAATTATACTTCTCATAACTATCTATTTATTTCTACTAAACCATTCATTACAAATTTGACCAATAATCCACAATTAACCCTTACACAATTTTCAATAACCATTATATATTATACACTAGATTTGTTAGCTCGGCAATCATTTAAGCTATCATAACTCAAAAGGTGTTAGATTCCCAAATTGAAAAATATATTGCATTTTAGCTGTCGTTTACTCCGTTTTAACTTTGTTTATTCGTCATTATTGCTTTGCTTTGTTCTGCCTTAGCCACCAATGAAAAAATTACTTATTTTCTTAATTTTCCTACCAATGGCCGTTTATGGTCAGGTGCCCGGTGTGCAAGAAGAAAAAAAATACATTGGGTTTACATTCTCCCCCGACTACTGGCTAAGGAGCCCAAAACCCAACCCAAATAGCCAGGCAATAGCCAGCTTTTATAATAATTTCTATATTCCACAATTCAGTTTCAGAACAGGGTTGGTCTATGGTTTCAATCTTAACCATAAAGTATCGCTCGAGGCAGCACTTCTATATACCAATAAGAGCGAGCGCACACCAAAACTAACCTATGTCTCCCCCACCCCCACATCACCTAGAGAAGTTACAATCATCTTCCACGATATTTATCTCGACATTCCACTTAAAATAAAATATTTTTTAATGCAAAAGCAAGACGGATTATATATTGCCGGTGGGTTCTCGCCCAATAAGCATATGTTTACAAAGCAAACCAGCAATATACTATACAATGATGGGCATACGGGCACAACAACCTACTACGATATACCAAAATTACTATTCAACCCTAACCTCATCCTAGGTGTTGGCTTTAGCAGCAATATCACAAAAAAAATATTCTTCAAAATAGAGCCAACAGGCAGATTCCTCATCAGTTCATTCATGGGCAATCAACAGTATGGCACTTATATTTATTCATTCGGAATTGATGTGGGTTTATTTTATAAATTAAAGTAACGTCAGTTAGGGTTACAGGCAAATGGTTGTCATCATTTTTGCAAGAGAATTTAAGCAAAAATGTCGCCAACCATGGTCAATGTTTGCATTATAACCTTGCCCTTTAAGGCATGGTTATAAACATTTGACTCCTCTGGAGTCATTTGCCCTTTCTGTTTTTTATTCCAAGGTTTCTAGTTACCCCTATTCAAATTTATTGGAAAACCCTTTATTATTATTTTAAATATCGATTTCATTTATGTTTTTTTGGCATCAATGCTGTTTCGTGGTGCCTAAATTAAGCAAAAAACGCTAGACGCTGAACTAATCCATTTTCCCTCTCGAGAAATTTTTTTATCTGATACTTGTATTGAAATATTTAAAAATACAACTTTCGCAATCATTTGGTTTTGAGCAATAAAGCTATATTTTTCAGTCTTTAAGTATGCCCTACCTCCTCTCATAAACTTTTAATAATTAGTGCTTTGCCCCTTGGTTTTACGATATTTAACTTTTATTATTGCTATACGGTTGTTGCTTAAAACTACAACAACCCACTACACTTTTTAAAACTATTGAAAACACTCATAAGCGCATACTTATTGGGGCTGGCAATTATTTGCCGTTCTCAAAATATTGAAACAATTGCCAAAGGCGATGTTTTAAAAGGTGCAGGTACCCTGTCTTTCAATCAGATATACAACCACGCTACAGGTAAAATCCCTTCAAGGAATCCTTACAGTTATTTGCTTAATGGCAATGTCAATTTACAAATCCTGGGCTTTATCAATGCACCATTTAATTTTATGTACTCCAACTTGGGGAATCAATATACCCAACCTACCTTCAATCAAACATCCATTCATCCTAATTATAAATGGGTCTCTACACATTTTGGCACCATTGCCTGCAATTACTCTCCCTACACGGTCAGTGGGCATTTATTCCGAGGGGCAGCCATTGATTTAACACCCGGCAAATTTACCTTCAGCACCTTTTACGGACAGTTTCAAAAAGCAATAAACCCCGAAAACTTAACCAATAACAACAATATATTACCAACCTATAAACGCATGGGTGGCGGTTGTAAAATAGGCATCAATGATGCCAAAGTAGGTCAATG